>DASZCJ010000069.1:0-3559 GCA_035943155.1 Xanthobacteraceae bacterium
GGTCCGAACCCGCCGCGCGCACCGTGAAACTCGCGAATCTGGCGCACAGCATCGTTCTATCGTGGGGTTGGCGGCGCCGATCGATCGCATTCGTCGCCGGAGCGCTGTCGGTCTTGGCGATGGCGCCGGTCAACGCCTGGCTAATCTTGTTTTTCACCCTGCCGACGCTGGTCTGGCTCATCGACGGGATCGGCGGCCGCGGCTGGAGTGCTCTCGCCGACGCCGCGGCGATCGGCTGGTGGTTCGGATTCGGTTATTTTCTCGCCGGACTTTATTGGCTTGGCTATGCCTTTCTTGTCGACGCCCATACTTTTGGCTGGCTGCTGCCATTTGCCGTCGTCGGCCTTCCGGCGGTGCTGGCCATTTACACCGCGCTCGGCGTGGCGTTGGCACGGGCTTTATGGCAGCGCGGCGCACTACGCGTTGTCGCGCTCGGGGTATCACTGACCGCTGCGGAGTGGCTGCGCGGCCATGTGCTCACGGGTTTCCCCTGGAACGCCTTCGGTTATGCGCTCACGTCACCTTTAGCCCTGGCGCAAGCGGCTTCGGTCCTCGGAATCTGGGGCCTGACCTTCATCGCAATTGTCGCCTCCGCCAGCCCCGCCACAATGATCGACGATCGCACCCAGACGCGGCAACCATGGCTGCCGTTTGCATTGGCCGTTCTCACGCTCGCCGTCTTTGCCGGTTTTGGCGCCGCGCGACTAGCGTACACGCCGACCCAGCTTGTCGATGGCGTGCATTTACGAATCATGCAGCCCAATTTGCAGCAGGACGTCCGTTTCAATTATGCGGCAAAGCGCGAAGTGATGGATCGTTACGTCGCTTTGTCAGCCCGGCAGGGCCTCGACCACGTGACGCATCTGATCTGGCCGGAATCGCCTTTTCCATTTTTCCTGACGCGCGAGGCAGACGCGCTTACGCAGATCGCGCGATTGCTGCCAGAACAAACTTTATTGCTCACCGGCGCCATACGCCTCGCCGATCCGAACAATCCGACAGAATCCGGAGTCTACAATTCGATTTATGTGATCGATCACGCGGGATCGATACGCACCGTCTATGACAAAGTGCATCTCGTACCATTCGGAGAATATCTGCCTTTCGGAGATGTCTTGGAGCGTATCGGCTTACAGACTCTGACCGAACAGCGTGGTGGATTTCTTGCCGGTGACCGCCACCGTCTCATTGCAATGCCCGGCGCTCCAAGCGCCCTGCCGCTCATTTGTTATGAGATCATCTTTCCCGGCGAACTGGCATCAGTTGACGAACGGCCGGGCTGGATCGTCAATGTGACTAACGATGGCTGGTTCGGCACCTCCAGCGGCCCTTATCAGCATCTGCAGCAGGCGCGCGTCACCGCCATCGAGGAAGGCGTGCCGGTGGCTCGCGCCGCCAATACCGGCATTTCCGCGGTGATCGATCCCGCCGGCCGGATGGTCGCATCATTGCCACTCGGCAGCGAAGGTGTGCTCGACGCGCCACTGCCGCGCCCGATAGCGGCTCCAGTTTTCGCTCGGCTTGGTGATACGCCTGCTGCCATCCTCATGTCGATTTCGCTCGTGGCGGTTTTGCGCGGTCGTTTCCGCGCGCCCGCAAAGAAAATCTGAAGGCGAGGCCGCACTAATGCCGCAGCGGTTTCACTGCAACTCAAGCGAGCAGGCCTGTCTGAACTCTCATTTCATGAGAATTGGCTTAGTTTACGAAGAAGGCGGTTGGCAAAAGCCATGAACTGAGAAGAACAGTTTCAATTGTGACAGATTTGCTATCTCGCGGCATTGAGCTAAAAAGGGGAGGGAGCCCCATGGCTACGCTGGCAAAAAAGGCGCCAAACCCGACCGACAAGCATGTCGGAAGCCGGGTCCGTATGCGCCGGATGATGCTGGGTATGAGCCAAGAGAAACTTGGGGACTCACTCGATCTGACATTTCAACAAATTCAAAAGTACGAGAAAGGCACCAATCGCATCGGCGCCAGCCGCCTGCAGCAGATTTCTCATATTCTTCAGGTGCCGGTAGCGTTCTTCTTTGAAGGTGCGCCCAGTGCGCAGATGATGGGCCGCCACGAAGGGCTGGCCGAGGCGCCCTCGCCGGCTTACGTCTCCGACTTCCTGGCGACCGCCGACGGCCTGGCTCTCACCAAGGCATTCATGCGGATCGAAGATTCGAAATTGCGCCGGCGGATTGTCGATCTCGTCGAGCAAATCGCCAGTCGCGACAAGCGCTGAATACTATTGGATTGGCGGCAGCACGGCGGCCCGGAATGAAGGCAGACGCCCACTTTTCGCCCACATCTTGACCGCCGCGGGCGACACTGCAACAACCCTTTTCACCGCGCGCGGTTCGTAACCGCGCTATTTTCGCAACCAAGACCGACAAACCACAATCGTTTCGAGGGGAGTGTTTGGCTGTGCGCCGCGCCAATTATCTGTTCACCAGCGAGTCCGTGTCGGAGGGCCACCCGGACAAAGTATGCGATCAAATATCAGACGCCATTCTCGACGCGTTCATTGAGAACGATATCAAGCTCGGCATAGCCGACGACAGCGCAGTGAATACCCGACTTGGCTGCGAGACCCTGTGCACCACCAACAAGATCATCGTCGCCGGTGAGGGTCGCGGGCAAGCGCCGCTATTTCACAAACATGGCCATAAGGCCGTCGTGAACCGTGAAATGATCACTGAGATCGCCCGCGGCGTGGTCAAAGACATCGGCTACGACCAGGACGGTTTTTCCTATTATGGTGCTGACGTTGAGGTGCTGCTCCATGGCCAATCTCCCGATATTGCGATGGGGGTAGATGCCAAAAAGAAGAAGAGTGGCGAGCAGGAGGGCGCCGGCGACCAGGGCATGATGTTCGGCTTCGCTTGCGCCGAGAGCGAGGTCTACGAGAAGGGTTCGTTCATGCCGGCGCCAATCTATTTCGCCCACAAGATTCTCAAAGTGCTTTCTGAAAAGCGCCGCTCCGGCGCGCTATTTGACTTGCAGCCGGACGCCAAGAGCCAAGTCACTATCAAATATGTCGAAGGAAAACCGGTCGGCTGCACCAAGGTCGTAGTCTCCACGCAGCACAATGCGCAGACCCGCAATGGCAAGAAATATTCGCCGGGCATGATCCGCGATATGATCGAGGATACCGTCGCTTCGGCGCTGCCGAGCGACTGGATGCCAAAACGGCCGAGTGATTTTCTGGTCAACCCCACTGGCAATTTTGTCATTGGCGGGCCCGACGGAGATTGCGGGCTCACCGGACGTAAAATCATCGTCGATACCTACGGCGGCTATGCCCCACATGGCGGCGGCGCCTTCTCCGGCAAAGATCCGACCAAGGTCGATCGCTCGGCGGCTTACGCCGCCCGTTATTTGGCAAAAAACGTCGTCGCAGCCGGGCTTGCGGAGCGCTGCACGATCCAGATCGCTTATGCGATCGGCGTCGCTGATCCGATGTCGCTTTATGTCGACACCCATGGCACCGGCAATGTCGAAGAAGCAAAACTGCAGAGACTACTGCCGGAATTATTCCCGCTGCGGCCCACAAACATCCGCCGCACCCTCAAGC
>DASZCJ010000070.1:0-7805 GCA_035943155.1 Xanthobacteraceae bacterium
GATTCTGGGTGAGCAGGCCGGTCGACAGGCCGAGTGAAGCGACGATCACTTCGGTCGAGCCGCGCGCGTTCATGGCGCAGCCGAGCGCGAGCAATTCGGCACGGGACAAGCCGCCGACCGTGCCGCCGATAAAGGCGCCGGCAAATTTTCCCACGCTGGCGATCACGATGAGGCCGACGGCAAGCAGCGCCAGAGCGGGGCTGTGCAAAATCGTCAGATCCGCGTTTAGCCCGGCGACGCCGAAGAACACCGGCATGAACAAAGCAACGATGAGGCCGCGCAACTGTTCGTCAATGTGGCGGGTGAGAATGGGCGATTGGCCGATAAGAATTCCGGCGACGAAGGCGCCGAGGACGGTGTTGACGCCGATCAGCTGCGTGGTGAGCGCCATGAGGGCCATGACGATCAGGATGGTGGTGATGACCGGAAAGTCGCTCCTGAAATTGTCATTGGCCCAGCGGATCAAGCGCGACACGATGCGCCGGCCAAGCGTGAAGCTCGCGAGCATGAACAGCCCAGTGCCGATCACGGCGCGGCCGACCGACCAAAGATCGATCGTTCCCGCTGCGGCGAGGCCGAAGGCCACCGCGATGATCACCCAACCGATCGTGTCTTCGAGAATGGCCGAGGCGACGATGATCTGCCCGAGGTCGCGGCGCATGAAATTCATCTCGCGAACCACGACGGCGACGATTTTGACCGAGGAAATCGACAGCGCGGTGCCGAGGAAAATGGCGGTCACCACTCTGGTATTCGGGTCGGGCAGAAATTCGGCCGGCAGGAATTCGCCGAGGGTAAAGCCGCATGCAAAGGGCACCGCGACGCCAGCAAGCGCGACGGCGATCGCGGCGCGGCCGACGCGGCGCACCAGTTGCAGATCGGTCTCCATGCCGGTCAGCAGCAACAGCATCAGGATGCCGAGCTCGGAAACGGCATCGATCATGCTCTTCTGCGCGCCATGCATGGGAAAGACCGCATGCTGTCCCGCCGGCCACAGCACGCCGAAGAACGACGGCCCAAGCAGCAATCCGCCGATCAGCTGCCCCATCACCGAGGGCTGACCGATGCGCTGCGCCGCTTCGCCCATCAGGCGGCCGACCAAAAGCAGAAGCGCAAGTTCGGCGATGAAGAGCGCTTGCGATCCGAAGCGCGAAGCGCCTTCCGCAGCGAGCGCCGGAATTGCGCTGCCCAACGCTGCCAATAGGAAAATGAGGAAGAGTAAAACAAGAAAGCTTGGAGGCAGGCGTAACAGGCTTTGGCCCTTAGCCCCGGCAGGTTTCCGACGCGCTATCATCGCCTCATCCGCAACAAGTCCATGGCTGAACCCATGGCCTGCGACAGATAACGCACGAACGGGCTGCGTGATCCCGCACAAGAAATAGCTAACGCAAATCGCCGCTCATGCGAGTCGTCTTAAAATAAGCGAGGGACACTCAAAAATTTGCGGGGCGCTATTTGACTATGTTGGGTGTCAGTTATGCAGGCCGCTTGCACGCCTGATGATCGGTCGCCGACATCCACGGCGGAACGTGCGGCCGAAGGGTCGGATCTTTGAAGCACGAATGGGGAACCGCATGTCGGCTAGCTCGCAGGACGTGTGGCAAAAGCGTCACACCAGCAAATCAACGTTAGCAACCTTCTGATAGCCGCGATCCTGCCACGGTTGCGCCCCCATCGGCTGGCGAATTCGGCCGGGGTTGGGGAGCACTATGTCCTGGTTCGGGGGAACCAAAGATTCTCGCTTTGCCATTGGCGCAGGTTTCGGCCTGCACGATTCGCTTTTGATCTTTTTCAGATCGCGGAAAACGTTTCTGGTGCTCGCGGCCGTTCTGGGATTGCTGCCTCTCGCCGCCTGCGCGCCGTCCCCATTCGCCAACAAGAACGAATTCGTTGCGGGTGTTCGGCAGTCACCGCCGGCAGAGCGTCATGCATCGGTCGTTAGGCGCGAGAACGTGCCAAAGAAATCTATTTCAATCGGCAGCGGGACCGGTCCCACCAATAGAGATGGCATAGCCAGCTTCTATACGGAGGACGAACAAACGGCGAGCGGCGAAAAATACGATCCAAACAAATTGACTGCCGCGCATCCGACGCTTCCGTTCGGCACGCGGCTGCGCGTCACCAACCTCGTCAATGGGCACTCTGTCGTGGTTCGGGTCAACGATCGCGGCCCGTTCATTCCGGGGCGCGTTGTTGATGTCTCGTATTCCGCGGCCGAAACGTTGGGCATAGTTGAGCGCGGAATCGTCAAAGTCAAACTTGACGTGGTTCATTAGCTGACGGCTTTTCGCCGATGGCATAAATCGCATTGGTTTCGAGGCGATTGACGTTATTGTCACTTAGCCAACGAATATTGTCCTCCTTCACTCTTGCTGCGGCCTGGGGGCCCATCTGCTCGATCGTCCAGCGCAGCCCCGATCCGAGCGCGACAGTCCACCAATCTTCTGCCGAGCGCAGCGGCTGAACACCATCTTCAGCAGTGACCTTGGCGTTGGTGACGCCGCCATCGAGGAGCAGCCGTTTCACCGCCTCGACATCGGTGATGCGATCCCACGGATTGAAGGCGCTATGCAGATCCGGACGTTCGCGCTGTACTGCCGCGAGCCAACGCGAATAGGCCGGCTCGAAAATCCGCGGACCCCAGGTGGTCACGGCCAGTTTTCCGCCCGGCCGCACCATGCGCCAAAGTTCGCGAACCAAGCCTTCCATGTCCGGCACGAAGAAAATCGAAAAAACGCTTATGACCGCATCGAAATGACCGTCCGGAAAGCCAAGCGCGGTCATGTCCGCGCGCCGAAACTCGACATTCTTAAGACCATGCGCCGTTGCTTTTGCGCGTGCGTGTTCAAGCAAGCGTGCGGATAGATCGACTCCCAGCACGCGCCCATCCGGTCCGACGGCTTGGGCTGCCGGCAGCACCGAGGCTCCGGTCCCGCAGCCGACATCGAGCACATTGGCGCCGGCAGGCAAGCCGAGATGAATTACGGTGTGCCTGCCAATCCGCTTCCAGAACGTCAACGGCTCGTCGTCAAAATGATCAGCGGCAGCGTCATAAGTCGCGGCCGCCTTGGCTTTTGCTTGCTGCAAGGGATCGCTCACGTCGGCCTCATCAATTTGTTTGCGATGGCCGAAGAATTTAGCACGGACGGGGATGCGTCGCTCACAGAAGCGGGCGCGTTTGCTTAGCGTTTTTTCGTTTTATTCAATCTTACTGAGAAACCGCTTCTTTGCGAAAGCTTTGCCAGAACCTGATTTAAAGTAGCGTTCGAGCCGACGCGCGGTCGCCGCATCGCAAACTGCAACATATGCTGCGAGTCTCGCCGGAAGACTTCCGCGGGTCGAAAGGACTTACCCGTTTTGATGGGACGTAAACCTGCGACGAAGATTGTCCGTCGAGCCGATGTAAACGTCGCCGTTAACAGTCTCCCTATGCTCCTGACGGAGCTTCGGGAGACACCCTTCGCCCCTTCGCTCTAAGTGGCCTGCCACCCGAAGCCCCGAAGGGGCGAAGGGTGGCGGAGAGGGAGGGATTCGAACCCTCGATACGGTTGCCCGTATGCCGCATTTCGAGTGCGGTGCTTTCAACCGCTCAGCCACCTCTCCGAAGGGCGCAAAAGGCTCGATCAGTGTTGTCTGAGCATGATCTTCTCCGAAAACCGGTATCTACTTTTCGGGATCATGCTCTATGCCGTATTTAGCGGCGGCAGCGCAGCGAAACAAGACTTTACGACAGTCGTGCTCTTGGACTCGCGCCGTGCCGTTGAGTGCTTACAGCTCGCGGCCGAGCTTGCGGTCGAGCGAGTACGGCCCGCCGCCGCGTAACGCGATAGCAAAGCAGACCAGACCCCAGAGCAAGACATATTCGTAGCCGCGGCGCATCCAGCCGAAACCGTTGCCCCAATAGGTCACGGTGATAATCAACATCTCCATTGCGGCAGCCGCGGCAAGAACCCGGGTGAACAGGCCAAGAATAAGCGCGATGCCGCCGAGCGTTTCGATGCAGGTCGAAGCCCAAAACCAAATAGCCGGCGGCGTGAATCCGAGATCGGCAAAGCCTTTGAGGAAGGCGTCGGTCGGTCCAGTCAAAATCTTATTCCAGCCGTGCACTAACAGATTCCAGCCGACGGCGAGACGAACCACGAGCCACGATAGTGGAATGGCCGCGTCATAGAACGGCTGCAAGAACGGCACAACGAGCTTCGGCTCGGTATCTGTTTGCGACATTTTTCCCCTCAAAAGATTTTCTGTGATGACAAAACAGGTGGCGTGTATTCATTTGATTGGCACGACCAGCGAATAGCGCTCGTCGGCGGCAAGGCATTGCGCTTCGGGCAGACCGAGCTCCTTGCGCACCATGTTGGTGCCAAGCACCAGCGAAACCATTTTGTAGTAAGCGTGCCGGCGGCTCATGCCTTCGCGGCCCATGCCGCAATCCGACGAGATCACCAGCCGTTCCGGTGGAATGAATTTCAGCGCGGCGCGGATCTGCGCCGCCACTTCGTCCGGACTCTCGACCTGCAGCGTGTGATGATCGATCACGCCGATCGCAATTTTCTTCTCGGTGATCGTTTTGCCGATCGCTTCGAGATCCATGCCGCCGGAGCTCGATGATTCAAACGTAATCACATCGGCGTCGACCGTGTTGTAGGTCTCGAGCGCCGGCTTGTAGCTTTGCACAGCTGCGAACATGCGCTGCTGCGAGGGATTACCCCAGCACGAATGCGCCCACACTTCCGTTTTGGCGCGCAGCCCTTTGACGGTGCGATTGAAGACTTCGACCATGAGCTGCGGCGTGATCACTTTATCCTGGATCTTGCGCACCGCGATCAGGTGGATCTGCGGCTCCTCGATCTGGATAATCGGACAACCCGCGTCGGCGAGCTCGTGATATTCCTCGTTGAACGAGTCGGCGATCGCGAACATGCGCTCCGGCACGCTCTTGTAATGGCGGTCTTGCAAGGCGAAGGCGACGATCTCGGCGGAAACGGCGCCGAACTTGACCGGCCGCGTGGTGAAGCGCTGCGCCGCCTTCCACATCGCGGTGTATTGCAGATTGCCGCGGCCCACCGGCCCGGTGATCACCGGCATCACCCGCGATTCGAGGTAGTCATGCAAAATATGACCGCGCGGAAACCAAATGCCGCCGCGGCCGGACGGCGTCGCCACCGGATGCTGCGCATCGAGCCCACTCATGTGGTTCGGCGGATAAGCCGTCCAGCTTTGGCCGCCGACATCATCATCGAAGCGGCAGTCGCCGTCGGTGAGGATATCCAGCCCGGCGAGCTCCTGATCACGCAAATAGCAGGTCAATGCGTCTTCGTATTGCTCGCGAAAACGGCGGCTCACCATCGCCTCGAGAAAATGGCGGGTGCCGAGATTCTCCGTGTACCAGCTTGGCCGCGGCAGCGAGCCGGTGATGGTCGTCGGCAGTCTGATATCTTTGGTGGCTCGGTACATGCTCGCCTCCCCAGACGTTTTCGCTCGCGCCGCGCTTACAATCTAGCAGCGCTGTGCGCATTCAGGTCCCGGTGAATACCGGCTTGCGCTTTTCCATAAAGGCGGTGCGGCCTTCGGTGTAATCGCGGCTGGAGAAGCATTGCTCGACCAGCTCAGTCGACCGCGTCAGATTGCGTTTGGACTCATCCTTGAGAATCTCGCCGACCGTGAATTTTACCGCCTTAATCGTGAGCGGCGCGTTGGCGCAGATCATGTCGGTGATGTTTTTGACGTAAGGCTCCAGTTCCGCTGCCGGCACGACGCGGTTCACCAAGCCCGTAGCGAGCGCTTCATTGGCGTCGAACTGGCGGGCCGTGTAGAAAATCTCCTTCGCAAAGGCCGGCCCGACAATATCGACCAGCCGCTTAAGGCCCTTATAGCCATAGCCCACGCCGAGCTTTGCCGCCGGTACGGCAAAGCGGGAATTGTCCGAGCAAATGCGCAAGTCGCAGCAGGTGGCCAGCCCGAGTCCACCGCCCATGCAGTAGCCTTTGATCATCGCGATCGTCGGCTTGGAAAATTCGGCAATGCTCGAATAGGCCGCGTCGGATTTCAAATTGTAGGCACGCTGGGCTTCGGCCGTGGCGCGTTCGCTCGCGAATTTCGAAATGTCGGCGCCGGAAACGAAGGCCTTGCCACCGGCGCCGGTCAGCACCACCACGCGAATGTCGCTATCGGCGGCGAAGCCGTCGAGAATGCGCTTGGTTGCCTCCCACATCTCCAGCGATACGGCATTATGCCGCTCGGGATTGTTGAAGGTGACGATCCCGACGCCGCCTTCCTTGTGCGCGAGCATCTTGTCGGTCTGGGACATTTTATTTCCTTCCGAAATTGTCGCCGCCGTCATACGGCCTTGGCCTTGTGCAACGACGCGATATCGCGCCCGCTAAAGCCGAACTCTTTGAGAATGGCGTCCGTATGTTCGCCAAGATCCGGCGGACGTGCCACCAGGCGCGACGGCGTGCGCGACAACAAGACCGGCTGGCCGATCAAGCGCATCTTGCTTTTATCTTTTCTGGTCACGCTCTGGGCAATGCCGAGATGCTCGACCTGCGGATCGGCGAATACCTGATCGATCGAGTAGATGGGTCCGCAGGGCACGCCGGCTTTGTTGAAGCGCTCGACCCATTCGGCGCTGGTCGCACCGGCGAGGTAATTGTCGATCTCGGCGCCGAGCGCATCGCGGTTCTTCGATCGCGCTTCGGACGTTTTATATTCGGGCCTGTCCATGAGCGCGGTCGCGCTGGCCGCCTCGCAAAATCGCTGCCAGGTCTTTTGGCCGGCCGTGGCGATGTTGATATAGCCGTCTTTGGTTTTGAAAACGCCGGTCGGAATGCTGGTCGGATGATTATTGCCCGCCTGCTTGGCGACTTCGCCTTTGACCAGATAGCGGGCGCCCTGGAAGTCGAGCATGAAGATCTGCGCCTGCAGCAACGACGTCTCGATGTGTTGGCCCTTTTTGGATTTCTCGCGCTCAAGCAGCGCGACCAGAATGCCGAGCGCGGCGAACATCCCGGCAGTGAGATCGGCGATCGGGATGCCGGCGCGGACCGGCCCCTGTCCCGGCAGGCCGGTGATCGACATCAGCCCGCCCATGCCTTGGGCAATTTGATCGAAGCCGGGCCGATTGGCGTAGGGGCCGTTTTGGCCGAAACCGGAAATGCTGGCATAGACCAGGCGCGGATTGATCTTCGCCAGCGTCCTGTAATCGATGCCGAGACGCTTCTTTACGTCGGGACGGAAGTTCTCGACCACGACATCGGCTTTTTTCACCATTCGCTTGAATGCCGCCAACCCTTCAGGCGCTTTGAGGTTGAGCGTCATGCTGCGCTTGTTGCGATGCAAGTTCTGAAAATCGGGCCCCTCGCGCGGGCCGCCCATCTGATCCTCGATGCCGGGAGGCGATTCGATTTTGATGACATTGGCGCCCCAGTCGGCAAGCTGCCGCACACAGGTCGGCCCCGCGCGCACCCGCGTGAGATCGAGCACCGTGAACCGTGCCAGAGCCTTTGAAGCGCGCGGAAAGGGCATTGCTAACTCTCCGATAAACTCCTTAACGGACAAAAATAGCGGTCGTGCGGACCGAACTTCACTGATCCTAATCGTGTTGTCTACCGGCCTTGTTTACCGTCATTGGCGCTCTGCGTCGTTTGCACCCCGCGCATCGGATACGGATCGGCTAAAGTGACGCGCCGCTAGTGCCGCGAACCTGAAGTTCGCACAATTTTGCGGAGCGCTCGGATGCGAACTTCGGGTTCAAAGGCGGCACTACAGGGAGAGAGTTGCTAGTATCCTTATCGGTTCCGAAG
>DASZCJ010000071.1:0-6021 GCA_035943155.1 Xanthobacteraceae bacterium
CCCGACATCGCCCGCGTTCCGGTGATGATCGATTCCTCGAAATTCTCGGTGATCGAGGCCGGACTGAAATGCGTGCAGGGCAAGCCGGTGGTCAATTCGATTTCGCTGAAAGAGGGCGAAGAAGCGTTCATCCGCCATGCCGAGCTGGTGCGCCGGCACGGCGCGGCGGTGGTGGTCATGGCCTTCGACGAAACCGGCCAGGCCGATACACTCGAGAAGAAACAGGCGATTACGGCGCGCGCCTACGACATTCTGGTCAATCGCATCGGGTTCCCGCCGCAGGACATCATTTTCGATCCCAACATTTTCGCCGTTGCCACCGGGATGGAGGAGCACAACGGCTATGGGCTCGCTTTTATCGAGGCGGCGCGCTGGATTCGCCAGAACCTGCCGCTGGCACATGTGTCGGGCGGCGTGTCCAATCTTTCGTTCTCGTTCCGCGGCAATGAAGCGGTGCGCGAAGCGATGCACTCGGTGTTCCTCTACCACGCTATCGCTGCCGGCATGGACATGGGCATCGTCAATGCCGGCCAGATTGCCGTCTATGACGATCTCGATCCGCAATTGCGCGAGGCGTCCGAGGATGTCGTGCTCAACCGCCGCCCCGACGCGGCGGAGCGGCTGTTAGCGCTCGCCGAGCGCCATCGCGGCCAAGGCAAGGAGAAAAAGGAAGCCGACCTGTCGTGGCGCGAATGGCCGGTGGAAAAGCGGCTCGCGCACGCGCTGGTTCACGGCAATACCGATTTCATCGAAGCCGATGTCGAGGAGGCGCGCCGTAAACTGCCGCGTCCGCTTGCCGTCATCGAAGGCCCGCTGATGGACGGCATGAATATCGTCGGCGACCTGTTCGGTTCGGGGCGGATGTTCCTGCCGCAGGTCGTCAAATCGGCTCGCGTCATGAAGCAAGCGGTGGCTTATTTGCTGCCGTATATGGAACAGGAGAAGGACGGCCGGGCGCATGTCTCCACCAATGGCAAGATCGTGATGGCCACTGTTAAAGGCGACGTCCACGACATCGGCAAGAACATCGTCGGCGTCGTGCTTCAGTGCAACAATTACGAGGTCATCGATCTCGGCGTCATGGTGCCGGCGGAAAAAATCTTGCAGGCGGCAGTCGCCGAGGGCGCCGACATCGTCGGCCTGTCAGGGCTGATCACGCCCTCGCTCGACGAAATGTGCCACGTCGCGGCGGAAATGGAACGGCAAGGTTTCGACTTGCCACTCTTAATCGGCGGCGCCACGACGAGCCGCGTGCACACGGCCGTGAAGATCCATCCCAATTACCGGCGCGGCCAGGCGATCTATGTCAATGACGCGAGCCGCGCCGTCGGCGTCGTCTCGGCGCTGATGGCGCGCGATTCGCGGGCGCGCTACACCGGCGAGGTCCGCAGCGAATATGTGCGGATTGCCGCCGCGCATGCCCGCGGCGAGGAAAATAAGCAGCGGCTCCCACTCGTCGCGGCGCGCGCCAATGCGCTCAAGCTCGATTGGTCCGGCGCTTATACGCCGCCGGCGCCGCAGCTTATCGGCACGCGCGTTATCGCCGACATCGCCCTTGCCGAACTGGTCGATTACATCGACTGGTCGCCGTTCTTCGCGACGTGGGAACTGACCGGAAAATATCCGGCAATCCTCGACGATCCAAAATTGGGCGAAGCGGCGCGCAGTCTTTTCGCCGATGCGCAAGCCATGCTGGCGCAAATGATCGACGAAGACTGGTTCGCAAGCCGTGCAGTGATCGGTCTGTGGCCGGCGAACAGCGACGGCGACGACATTCTCATCTTTGCCGACGAAACCCGAAATAAGCCGATCGCGACGCTGCACACGCTGCGCCAGCAGCTTGCGCGCCGCGAGGGCCGCGCCAATGTCGCACTCGCCGATTTCATCGCCCCGCGCGCCAGCGGCCTGCGCGATTACGTCGGCGCCTTCGCCGTCACCGCGGGCCTCGGCGAAGATGCGGTGGTCGAACGCTTCAAGCATGCCAACGACGATTATTCCGCGATCATGGCCAAGGCGCTGGCCGACCGGCTGGCCGAAGCGCTGGCCGAGTGCATGCACCGGCGGGTGCGGCGCGAATTCTGGGCCTATGACCCCGGCGAAACGCTAAGCAGTGATGAATTGATCGCCGAACGCTATCGCGGCATCCGGCCGGCGCCCGGCTATCCGGCGCAGCCCGATCACACCGAGAAGCAGACCTTGTTCGGGCTGCTCGGCGGCGAGAGCGCCATCGGCGTCAAGCTCACCGAAAGCTTCGCGATGTGGCCGGGTGCTTCGGTCTGTGGCCTCTATTTCAGTCATCCGGAAAGCTATTATTTCGGCGTCGGCAAGATCGAGCGCGATCAGGTCGAGGATTACGCACGACGCAAGGATCACACGCTGGCCGACACCGAGCGATGGCTGGCGCCGATTCTCAATTACGATCCGGCGGCGCTGGCGCAGACGGCAGCGGAGTAGCGCACGCGGGTGCGTCGTCTGATTCATCCTCTCCGCAATGCGACTCTTGCGGCAAGCAAAAAGCAAGAGTCGAGTTCAAAAAAGAACCCCGGACAACAGATCGCTGAAAGTCCGGGGTCACTTACGGGATTATTGAATGGCTACTGCTTCATCTGTGGCTTGGCTGTGCCAGCGGGTTTGATCTTTGAGCTTTTATGGGTCTTCGCCGACATGTACATCTTTTTGTGGTGCTTCGCCGCGTGATGAGACGGAGTACCAGCCTGAAGATTTGGTCCCGGCGCTGCAGGCGGGCGCCCGGCTATAAGCGGTTGGCCGCCCGTAGCGGGACCGTTTTGCGCCAGCGCCAGCGAAGTACCGCTAACAAGCAGCGCGGCGATCGCCAGAACTTTCACGGTGGTCATTTTGATCTCCAATGTTTGCTCACCCCGACATGCACATGAGAACGCCTCTATGAGGTTGTCCGTTCCGGGTGAACGGCACAAAACAGCTGACCTAATTATGAACGGCCATTAGTTTAAGCTTTGATCTGGATCAGCCGCCCGTCTTTTTCGCGATCGCCTGCTCGACAAACAAAGCCGCCTCAAGCGCGGCGTGATCGCGGCCGAAGCGGCCGACGATCTGAATGCCGAGCGGCATATTATTGGCATCGCTCAAGCCGGCGACATTGACGCATGGCGCGCCCATCAAGGTCCACAGCCGGTTGAACATCGGATCGCCGGTCGTGGCAAAGCCGTGCGGCGCGGCGCCCGGCGCCGATGGCGTGAGGATCATATCGTAATCAGTCATGGCATCGGCGAGCACCCGCCGGGCGCGGCTGGCGATGCGCCGCGCGGCGTCATATTCGTCGGCGGAAATCGCGCTGGCGCGCTCGAGCTGCACGCGCAGCAACGGATCGATGCGGTCGCGATGCCGTTCATATTCGAAGGCGAGCGCGCGAATGTTTTCATAATCCTGGATGGTGAATTGCGCCTCGTAGGCGTCTTCAACGATCGGCGCCAGCCGCAGCTCGGCGACGCTCGCTCCCGCGGCTTGCGCCAGCTGCGCCGCAGTTTCGACGGCCTGCTGCATCGCTGGACTGGCGTGCGGCCACAGATGCGTGCGGGCGAGCGCGATGCGCGGCGCAGCCGGCACCGCACCGTCGACCCGGAGCTCCCGCTGCAAGATCGCCGCCGCGGCAAACGCGACATCGGCGACACCGGCGCCGAATAGTCCGGCAGTATCGAGATGCCAGGCCACGTCTTTCACTCCGACCATGGGGATCAGCCGGAACGACGGCTTGAATGCCGCGACGCCGCAAAAAGCCGCCGGGCGGATCACCGAACCTGCCGTCTGCGTGCCGAACGCGATCGGCACCATTCCGGCGGCGACGGCGGCAGCCGATCCCGCCGACGAGCCGCCCGGCGTATGAGCAAGATTGCGTGGATTGCGCGTCGCCGAAGGCACCAGCGAGGCGAATTGCGTCGTCACCGTTTTGCCGATGACGATGCCGCCGGCTTGGCGCGTTAGCACCACGGCGCTGGCATCGGTAGCCGGGCGATGGGCGGCATAAACCGGCGAGCCATATTGCGTCGGCAGATCGGCGGTGGCGAAAATATCTTTGAAGGCAACCGGCAAGCCACGCAGCGGCAAGGCGGCAAGCCGCGCATCGTCGGCGGCGCGGCGCGCCCCGGCGACGTCAAGCGAAACGAAGGCGCCGATCTCCGTCTCGCCTGCGTCAATGGCTTTAGCGCACAGCTCGACCACGGCGCGCGGGGTCAGGCCGCCGGCTTCGATACGGCGGGCAAGATCGAGGGCGAAGAGCATTATGCGCGCTCGATCAGGGCGACGATCCCCGTCGTTGCCCGGCGTACGTAAGGAAACGCGATCAAGCCGGTTATCGGGGCGATCGGCCAGCCGATGAAAAAGGCCGACAGCCAGCGCCCGACGAAATCGGCCCGTGGCCCGATATTGCTGAATGTGACGACGCAGCTCACCACGAACACAACAATACCCGTCGCCAAAATCGGAAAAATAAACTTGGCTTTGCCTTCCATGCCCGGCCCTCCCCCCTATCAGATATCGGGGATCAGGGATCAGGGATCAAGATGCCGGTACCAGGGATCGGGAAACAGGAATCAGACCCGCTGATGCCTGAGGCCTGCTCCCTGCTCCCTGTATGGTTAACGCGTTGGTGAACCCCGATCATTGAGCGGTTCTTAACCGAATTCCTCACATTGTCGCGTTCATGACGCGTGAGGTTCAGTGGTCGCTCGTCTGCTTTGTCGTTTTTCTCGCGTTGCTCGCGCTCGCTGGCTGCAGCCACTATCTGTTCGCCGAGCGCGAGCCGTGGCGGCATGATGCGGAAATCGCCTGCATCAATTCGGGCGCGGTGAAAGATACGCCGCAGCGTGTGCGCATTTCATCGATCGGCGGACCGGGGATCTGCGGCATGGATTTTCCGATCCGGGTCGCGGCGCTCGGCGATAATCCGCCGCTCGCCTATGACGCCGACCCGCCGCGGCCGCCCAACGCCATTCCATCGGGCGCGGTGCCGCCGGAAATATCACAAGGCCTGCCGCCGACCGTGTCGCAGGGTTGGCCGGATGCGATGTCGCGGAAAGCGCGGCCGAGCCCGGTACAGTCGAGCCCGGTACAGCCGACCCCAATGCAGTCGAGCCGGTCGAGCATCATCCAGCCGAACAGCATGCAGCCCGGCACGATTCAATCGCGCACGCTGGCGCCGGTGCAATCGACCGGCCCGCAATACGATCCTTACGCCGATGCCAGTTATGCCGCGCCGTCGCGACGCACAGTGATCGGGCCTGGAATCGCGCCTGGCCAAGCCACTCAGCCGCTCTCCCTCTATCCGCCCGGACTAGCCCCCCCCGACGAGGACGATGAAGAGATCGGCATTCCCGGCGGGTCGCCGCATCCCTATTACGGCAGTCCGCAGGCGCCGTACGTGCCGGGCGCCGAACGCAATGCGGGCGCTCCCGCACCATCCCCAACACAACCACCGCAACCGCCGCCGCTTGGTCCGCCGCGCGGGCCATTGGTGACAGGCTCTGTCGGTCCGGTCGAAGTTAGCCCGCCGGCGACGCTCGCCTGCCCGATCGTCGCCGCGCTCGATCAATGGATCGCGACTTCGGTGCAACCCGCGGCGTTGCGCTGGTTTCGCCAACCGGTGGTGGAAATCAAACAAATATCCGCCTATTCCTGCCGCGGCATGAACGGCAATCCGAACGCGCATATTTCTGAACACGCCTTTGGCAATGCACTCGACATCGCGGAATTCGACCTTGCCGACGGTCATGTGGTGAGCGTGCAACATGGCTGGCGCGGCACGCCGGAGGAGCAAGGCTTTCTGCATGACGTGCAGTCGGCGGCCTGCGATCAATTCTCGACCGTGCTCGCGCCCGGCGCCAACGTCTATCACTACAATCACATCCACGTCGATCTGATGCGGCGCGCGAGCGGCCGGCGCATCTGCGAGCCGGGCGCGATACCGGGCGAGGTTGCGGCAGCGCGCGCTGGCGGCCGCTTTGCCGTGCAACGTTACGGCGACCGCTACGGCGATCGTTCCAGCGA
>DASZCJ010000072.1:0-3561 GCA_035943155.1 Xanthobacteraceae bacterium
GTTCGAGGTGATGGCAACGATCACGATCTGGCGCTCCGCAGTGAACATCGCGTAGGTGCACATGTTTATCTCGTCCACCCAGCCGGACAGAAGCGTGGTGAGCAAGCGTGGGTAGACGCCGCCGTCAAACGCTTTTCACCCGCGCGGCAAGACCGGCCGGGGCACTCATGCTTCAGGCCTGGACTGCATTAAGCCGGCGTCCGGTCGATGCCGTCGCGGTCCTCACCGCAATTGTGGTGAGTACAATCGTCGTGGTGAATGCCGTTTTCTTGCAATCGGGAATGCGCGCCGCCCCGCTCTTCGATGCCAACAAATCAGCGAGCGTGAAAAGCGATTCACTTAAGCCGCCCATAACAAGCAGCCCTATGCGCCCGGTTGCCACATCGGCCGTCGCGCAGCCAGTTGTGGCTCGGCGCAATGATGCGATTACCGAATTGATCGGCCCCTCGGCGCGGATCGCCGCCGTGCAGCGAGCCTTGTCGGAATTCGGCTACGGCCAGCTCAAAGCATCGGGAACATTGGACGACGCTACAAGCCTAGCGATTCAAAAGTTCGAACGTGAGCACAATCTGCCGAGCACTGGCCGTGTTTCGGACCGCTTGATCAAAGAGCTTGCTGCTATGATCGGTCGCCCGATCGAGTAATCGTAGCGCGGCGCCAAATGGCTGCGCGCCGTCGAAAATCCACGGTTGCGATCCTGACTTGGCGGCTGATTTCCAGAACGGCTGCCGATCTGCAATTATAGTTCGACATCAGCAAAGCTTCCGTAGAAAAGACCACAACAAATGCGTCTCAAAAGCGCCCTATGGGCCGCCGCTTATTTGCGCCGCTGCAACATCGAGGGTACGTCCGCGGTGGTGCGCCGGCGTGGCGCCGAAGAGGCCGGGGCTATTTTCGTGCGCATCTGCCGGCTCGACGGCACCTCGGAACTATTTGGGCCAGCGCCGCAGAGCGCGCTTGAGCCAGGAGCCGGGGATCGCATGTTTACGGCCTGCTTGGTATCGCAGCCCGCACCCGACGCCGAGATCGACGCCTATTTGGCGCGCGAGGTCAAATTCGATTCCGATCTGTGGATCCTTGAGGTCGAGGACCCCGCTGGCCGGAATTTTCTCAACGTCATCCGCTAAGAGGACACAGGCTGTGGGGCATAGCCTGGCATTATCGGAGCCGGTGCGCATTCAAGAAGGTCGGAACGAAAGGCCACTAAGAGGCGTCGCGGCGTCCGGCTGGCCGTGACACGCTCGGGCCGTGATGTGCGATTGGGAGCGCTGCGCGTGGGTGCGCGATGGTGTCTTCCCACAACGTCGCACGATGTCGTTCCACCGAACGATCTGTTTTCGGCAATGATTGCCAAATCGTCACCATGTGCTCTGCCGACCGTTTCGGTAATTCATGATGCAATTCAGCGAGCGCTTGAACGCGAGCGACCGAATGACCGATTCTTATATTGACGAACAGCAACATTCTATAGAGCGCGCCGCGTCCGATATTGACTGCTTTGGCCGCAGTCACGATCGGCTCACCTAGATCGTCATCGGCCAAACGCCGCGCCTGTGTGCGAGAAATCTGTAGGGCTTGGGCCAGCTGTTGCGCGAACGCCTCGCGATTGCGGGACAGAACTGCCGCTTCCAATCGGTCGCCGAGTCCCACAGCAGGGCTTAGTTGAACGCGTTCGGTCGGAAACGGCGCGATGACGTCGAGGTTCAAAAGAATTAAGCGCCGCTCATCGGCATTGGCCGCGAAGAAAAGTTCGTCAAGCTCGCTCGCGATGTCGGCGGGAAAGGGAGCCAAACTATTGGCTTTGGTTGCTCGCTCTGCCACGGCAAAGGGGGAAGGGAACTGATGCCGCGTGACCGGGGCGTGCACCCATGCTGCGACCTCCGGCAGATCACCAGTGAGCCGCTCAATCACGCGCGTCGGCGGCGAGGGGGAGCGCGCAAGACGCTCCGCTATGGTTGCGCGGGTGCCGGCATCCACTGCATCGAGCAGACGCAGCGCGAGTTCGGTGTAATGCCGCTCCTCGTCGGCCGTATGTGTTGGCTTTTGCAGATATAGCTCAGTTAGCACGCGCAAAAGGGTGGGGCGCATATCGGGGCCGGCGCGCGGTCCGAAACGGGCCAGATGGTCTAGCCTCCATGGGCCTGCGCTCATAGCGTAAACTCGACGGCAATAATCCGATGAAAAACCGTCGCTAAACTAAGCTGCCGTCGTTAGCAGAGCGTTAACCTTGCATGCGGCTTAATCCCTGCGACGCCGCTTCGCGCATGGGAGCCTCACGCTCCAGCCGGCGGCGGGGGAAAGCGGCTGGTGGGCACTATCATCAAATTCCCGGACGAGGGTCGCATCGTGCGTTTCGGCCGTGACACGGACGAATCCGCAACCATCATCATCCTGCCGGTGATTCGTATCGAGCGATATGCCGATGCGTATGGCGAGGGGCTCGAGCCGCAGACGCAACCCCCTGCGGACAATGGCGGTCGTCGCCGCGTCAGAAGACGCTGACGCAATTCGGCCAGACGCCACTGCGCCTGTCTTTCGATCTAGCAAATGGCCTATTGTGCCGGCTGAATGCGGCAGGTTGCCGCCGCCAGTGCCTGGCGCGCCATTGGCATCAGGCCAGGTTCGGGCGCTAAAGCACGCACTACAATCAGCCCCATCGAGGTCGGTGACTCGATGATGAGGCGGTCGGCTGCCGTTACCTCTTCATCCTCCGGCACCTGGGCATGCTGCGCGGTGGTCATGAGATCGAGTTCGATGGTGCGGCGCCCGGCGGCGCGGTCGTTAATTGCGTAGTAGGCGACGCTCTTGCGGGTGTAAAAGGTGACAGATGTGTAGGCTTGGCTGACCGGCGCGAGGAGTTTGAGCGGGCCGGCGGTGAGATCGTAGCGGCACACAGCCGCTGCAAAAGCCGGATCCATGAACGGCATGAGCTCAGCGCCAGCGGTTGGCGCTGCGAGCGGAATCATCGCATTGACCGGCGTGAGCGGTGTGAGCCGCGAATAGGCGTCTTGTTTCGCTGCTTGTGGCATCGCCAGGACGGTCGAGAGATGCACGATACCGCCGAGCAGAATTGCCGCTAAAATCCATAGCAGAGCACGGATCATTAGCAGCCCCTTCGCTCGATTGCCGGCATTGGACCTTCCTTGGTGGTGCGGCTGGCGACACCGATCGCGGTGTCGTAAAGCCGCCAGACCAATACGAATTGTTCAATTCCACCGGTCGGCAGCCAATTGCCGGGTCGAGCCAGGGGCGCAGCTATGATAGTGAATCGGCCGTCGCTATCGCGGACGATTTCCTCGCTGGTAAAATCATGCCGATCAATCGTATTGGCAACCAGCCGCCCTTCCGGCGTGTAAAGCGTCACTGTCCAGTATCTTGCCGCCGGCGTCATCCCGCTGATGCTGAAAGTACAGCGGCCATCAAAAACGTTACCGAAATTGTCGGTATGCGCGTAAAAGGCGATTCCGTCGCCCATCCCGGTAGGCAATTCGCCCGTCCGTGCAATCATGGCCCGGGCATAGGGATCGATATCGGACGATCCACTCTTCGGCCAGGCCGTCC
>DASZCJ010000073.1:0-1870 GCA_035943155.1 Xanthobacteraceae bacterium
GACGTACTCCCTCCGACGTGGCGACATGAGCAGAAGCACGCCGACAATCGCGACAAAGATGCCATCGACGACGATCAGGATCATTGTCGGCGTTAGGCCAAAGACGGGAGCCGTTGCGAAGCGATTGATCAGGCCCCGCAGCGACTGGTTGTAGAGATTGGCGCCGTTCCAGATATCCCAGAACACAAGTTTGGAAGACGTGCCAGGCACCAGCGCCGGGCCCACGACCTGACGCAGCCAATCGGTGAGATAACCGGTATAGCCGCCGCGCAGCGCGCCAATGAGGTCGGGGATGAGACTCACTCCCAATAAGGCGACAATGAAAACGAGGCAGGCAAGCAAGCGCCGCTTGAGGATCAGATAGGGAAGATAAATGAGCGGCGAAGCGCGGATTGCGGCCGCAACCGCAAGCCACAGTCCGCCCGCAGCTTCGCGACCGTTAAACAACGCCCAAGTTGCGAACATAATGATGGCCAGCGAAAGCGGGTCATGGGAGGCATAAGTGATGACGTCGAGAAAATGCTTACCACAGGTGATCAGCATGATCGTGCGCAGCCAGAACAGGTTTTGACCGCGCGTGGAGCCGGGATAAAGCCGTTCGGCGATTGCCTCGGTTAGTCGCACCGCGATCACCAAACAACCGACAAAGATGACGTACCAGATCAGTCTTTGCAGAACCGCCGGCAGGAATGCGAGCGGAATGAAGAAAATCGCCAAGACGGGTTGATATGGGTACGGCGGCAAGCAGCTCAGCAGCGCTTCGCCCCGCAAAATGCAGCGAGCGGCGGTGCTGTAAAACGGTCCCATATCCGAGCTGCGGCCGAACATCGGGTATAGAGCCGCGGCTGTCGCAATCAAAACGATCCAGTCACTCCACGGCTTAAGCCGTGCTAGGCCAGAACGCAGAACAGCAGTCGTCCGAGAACTCGCGGCCGCAGCATCGTTCGAGCTCGCCGGATATGCGGAAGCCTGCGTCATTGCCCCACAAAAAAGCTCGTGCGAACGCCAGGAAAAACCGGCACCCGCCCCCCCACAGCGGCGCCATTCAATCAGACAGGCAGTGGGTCGGCCACGCGGGCGGCTTGCAACAGCCGTCGATTTCCATGAAGTGTCACTTCAGTGCCACAGGGTTGCGGCGCGCCAAACCTGTAAGAAAATACCGTTACGGCTTTCGTCCGACTCCTTCGCTTCGAAGCTTGCTTCGCGTGCGACATGGTGGAGACCTCACATATAACCCGGATGGGCGTGGCTCCTAGCCAATCAGGTTGTAGCAAATCAGCCCCGCCTGCGCTCCCCCTCGAGGGGCGTCCAATTCCTCGACGGACCACGGGCACGCCAGCCGCTTCCCGCCGCGGATGGTCCTTCGTGGGGAGGATAAGCTTGTCACTCCGCTTCCGACAGGACGCGCTCCTGCATCGCAGGGCTTTCCATGATGCCCATGTGGCTGTAGCCGGGGACGGGAATATTGGTCGCGCCGGCGATCGTGCCGCGGTACTCGCCGACGAAATTCACCGCGTGCGGGACGCCGCTGACCGTGACTGGGCGTGCCGGATCGACGCCGATCATGGTCACGTTGCGGGCGCCACAGGCTGCGGCCTGGGTCGCGACCCGCGCCGCCGCTTCGGCGCCGAATGAATGGCCGATGACGACGATGCGGTCGGCAGGATGCACGCAGGCATCCGCTGCAAAGGCGCCGGCCTGCGTATAGCTGCCATACACGACGATGTAGCCGCGCTCGCGCAGTCGCCGGGCGATCGTCGCCAGGCCAGTGCCGACATAAAGGCCGTTCATCACGTAGGCGCGGGTGGCCGCGCAAGCTTCCGTGGTGAGCGCTGCCAAGAGCGCCATGCAGCAACACACGAGACGCATC
>DASZCJ010000074.1:0-1947 GCA_035943155.1 Xanthobacteraceae bacterium
GGGTAGCGTCGGCGGTCACCGTGGTCTTGAACGGCGGCAGCTGTTCGAGACCTTGCCAGCCGTCATCGAATCCGACCCGCGCCAGCGGCTCGTAACGCCCGGACGCGTTCGATCCCGTGCCGCGGCCGCGCCGGCGGTTGCGATCGAGCGTTGCACCCATTTCGCCCGCGGGCGTGGAGGGCAGCGGTGCCGGCGGGCGTCTCAAGGCGGATGAGCGACTCATAACCACAGCTCCAGCTACGAGCCTAACGCACTGATACGAACAAAACAAGAACAACTTATCGTGACCACACCCCTGATAGCATCCCGGCCTCGGCAGATACTTGACTTAGTCAAATATATGATCGACGTTTGCATCCATGTCCGTGCCGCAGTATGGCGAGGATCGGGTCGCGGATCGGGTCGCGCAGAATCGGATTGCGACCGTGCGCCGTTTCAACCGCTTCTACACGCGGCAGATCGGGGTGTTACGGAAGACGTTTCTCGATAGCCCCTACTCGCTCGGCGAAGCCCGCGTGCTCTACGAGATCGCCGGCAACGGCGCGCCGACCGCAAGCGAGATCGCCCGCAGCCTCGACCTCGATCCCGCTTATCTCAGCCGCCTGTTGCGCAATTTCGAAAAGCGCGGATTGATCCAACGACGGACTTCGTCGAAGGACGCCAGACAAAGCCATCTGACGCTTACCGTCCGCGGCAGGAAATCGTTCATGCCGCTCGATGCCCGCTCGCAGCGCGACACGGCGGCGATGCTGGCGAAGCTCGCGCCGGCGGATCAGGCGCGCTTGATCGCGGCCATGAGCACGATCGAGAAGCTGCTCGGCCATGGCTCTGCCGCCGAACCGGCGCCACAGCGGAGTTATGTTTTACGCCCGCCCAGGCCGGGCGATTTCGGCTGGATCGTCAAGCGCCATGCCGAGCTTTACGCGCAGGACTATCGCTGGGTCGAACCGTTCGAAGGCCTGTGCGCGCAGATCGTCGCCGATTTCGTCAACAAATACGATGGAAGCCGTGAGCGCTGCTGGATCGCCGACATGGACGGCGAGAATGTCGGCACGGTGATGCTGGTGAATGATGGCGCAGACGTTGCGCGATTGCGCCTGCTTCTGGTCGAGCCGAAAGCCCGTGGGCTTGGCATCGGCGCGCGATTGACGGATGAAGCCATTCGCTTCGCCCGCGCCGCCGGCTACCAAAAAATCACTTTATGGACCCATAGCGCGCTTACCGCCGCCCGGCAGATCTATCAAAAAGCGGGGTTCAAGCTGATGCGCAACGAGGAACACCAAAGCTGGGGCCAGCCGGTCACGAGCGAGCATTGGGATTTGGTGTTGTAGCTGATTTCATCCTCCCCCGTGGAAACGGGGGAGGGGAACCACGCGAAGCGTGGTGGAGGGGGCCATCGTATTCCTGATTCCGTTAAGACTGAAAATCTCGCCCCTCCCACCGCGCAAGTGCGCGGTCCCCCCTCCCCGCTTCGCGGGGCGGGATGGGCGAATGCGTCGAAGGTCTACGCCGTTGCGCCTTTTGCCTTGGCACGGCGCAGATGCTCGTCCAGCCGCGGCATGATTTCGACGAAGTTGCACGGGCCGTGTCGATAATCGAGCTGGTGCACCAGGATTTCGTCCCAGGCGTCCTTGCAGGCGCCGGGCGAGCCTGGCAGGCAGAAGATATAGGTCGAGCCGGCGACGCCCGCCGTCGCGCGCGACTGGATCGCCGAGGTGCCGATCTTCGGAAAGCTGATCACCAGGAACAAAGCCGAGAACGCATCCATCTTTTTTTCGAATAATGGCTCGACCGCTTCCGGGGTGACGTCGCGGCCGGTAAATCCAGTGCCGCCGGTCGTGATGATGACGTCGATCATCGGCTCGGCAATCCAGGCTTTGACCCGCGCGCGGATCGCTTCGACGTCGTCGGGCACCAGGCTGCGTTCGGAAACCCGATGTCCCGCAG
>DASZCJ010000075.1:0-2945 GCA_035943155.1 Xanthobacteraceae bacterium
ATCGCCTCGAACGAGCATTCCTTGCCGTGATGGCCTAACTCGACGTTTTTGACATCGTAAGGAATGGCGTCGAGCCGCTTAGCTTCATCCATCACTTTGTCCGGCGCGACGAAAACGAACTCGGCAGCCTTGTCGACGAAATTTTTGATGAGCCATGGGCAGGCGACGCGATCGACTTTGACGTGTTCACGGGTAATCCATTTCATTGCTTCCTCCATCCGCCGCTGGCCATAGCGTGATCTTCGGCCGCTCGATCGCGACAAACACACGGCGTGACATTTTCAATCCGAAATTGCCCGACCGCTTCGTCGGCAGCGAAATCTATAGCCACGTTCACCGAAAACGGTGACCAGGCGAAACGCTGCCGATACTCGAGATCGGGGGCATTTTCGCTAAGGCGCCTGAACACGATATCGAAGAATCCTCCGGAATCCACCGCGCAGTAGGATGTATTCGCCGTTACGATTGCGGTCCATTTTCGCTGGAGATTCGGCCGCTCTATTGGTGAGAAAAGAGCCTCATTGATGGTCAACGTAGGCCGGCAGAGATTTTGCGCAATTGCCGGTGTAACGCCAATCAGGGTGAGTGTGACCGCAGACGTTAATCTAGAGCACCGCATCGCGAACATTGTCTCCTCCGCAGTTCCTGTGACGGCTATTCAAGACTTGGTTACCACCGTCGGCGTCAGAGCCGCCGGCCTCTGCCAAAGACCGGCGCGAAACGCGATCGCCAGGCCCGCGCCGTAAACGATCAAGCCCGCAGCAGCGATCACAGCGAGGCCGCCGAGGCCTGCGCTTGTGAGATGCACGACAGTCCAGCCGCCGACCGCGACGATGACGGCGCGGCTGGCGATACTGACGATGGGCCACAGCGGGCGCCCAGCGGCCTGGAACGAGGACGCCAATGTCAGACCCAAGCCGAGGAACGGGTAGGCGCCGCCGGTGATCAAGAGATAGCCCGCCGTCAGGACATGAATGTCCGCCGCGTTGGTGAACAAGCTCGTCCAAATGTCAGGCAGCGTCGCGCCGAACAGCCCGATGCATCCGGTAATGCCCGCCGCAAGCGCAGCCGCGGTCCATGCGATACGCGCGGCGCGCGCGGTTTTGCCCGCGCCGATATTGGTGCCGACCATCGCCAGCACGCCCGCGCCCAGACCGAACGCCAGCGGATAAAGCAGATATTCAAGGCGCACGGCGACGCCGAAGCCGGCGAGTTGCGCCGCGCCCAAGGCGCCAACGAAGCCGGTGAGCAAAGCCAGCGCCAGGTTGTTGAGGATGGGCTGCAGCGACATCGGCGCGCCGACGCGCAGGATCTCGACGAACAGCCGCCGGTCGAGGCGGATGCCGCGCAGCGTGGGCCGGATTGCAGTTCGCCCAGAGGCGATATACCAGGCGAGGATCGCGCTCGACGCAGTAAACGACGCGACCGTCGCAATACCTGCGCCGGTGATGCCAAGCGGCGGCACCGGACCAATGCCAAACATGAATACCGGCACCAGAATGATGTGCAGGGCCTCGGCGGCGATGTAGACCACCGCCAGGACAATCGCTTGACCGGCGCCGCGCACGGCACTCGTCAAGGTGCTCAGCAGCCAGTAGGCAAAGGCGCCGGCAAAGATCGCATTCGAGTATTCAAGGGCCGCGGCGTGCGTAGTGCCGGTGCCGCCCATCAATCGGAAAAGACCTGGACCGCCGACTAGCAGCACCGCCGCGAAGATGACGGCCATTCCGGCGCAGATAATGACGCCGTGCACGACAAGCGCGGATGCATCGTCATGGCGGCCGGCGCCGATGGCGCGTGCGATCGCGGATGCGATCGCTCCGCCCATGCTGGAATTCGCCATCTGCTGCATCAGCATGATCAGCGGAAAAACGAGCGACAGTCCGGCCAGCGCGTCAGATCCCATCCGCCCGACGAAATGCGCATCGACCGTGGCGGTCACCGCGATAAGCACGACGTTCACGACGACGTTCGGCGCCGCAAGGCGCAGCAGCGTCGCGATGATCGGTCCCTCGAGCAGGAGACGCGTGCGCGCCGAGCCCGGCTTCGCCGCGGATTTCGCTGTTATGGACTGGGTGATTAAGACGCTTCCGTTGCTCATGGCACTCCTGCCCCTTTGAGGGACGGGAGCAGCGCTTGGACGGAGCGTCTTTTGGAAAACCGGGCGGCTGCGAAAGGCCCGATGGAGTGCCACTTAGCCTATGTTCCGGTCCACGGGCAAAGCATGATTTCTCGGGCCTGCATGAAAATTTCTAATGACCGTATCAATACTGTATAGATTCTAGTGGCTTGCAGTGCTATTTTACTTGAGTTTTTCTCATGATCGGACCGCACGACCGGACTATGCCGCGCCGCTTGCCCCAGCTCAATGCGCTCAAGGCCTTCGAGGCCGCGGCCCGGCATGTCAGCTTCACGCACGCCGCCGCGGAGCTTTGCGTCACGCAAGGCGCGGTGAGCCATCAGGTCAAGGCGCTGGAGTCGGAACTCGGCATCAAGCTGTTCAATCGCGAGCGGCAGCGGCTCATCATCACCGACGCCGGCCGCGATTATTTGACCGCCGTGCGCGACGCGTTTGATCGCATCGCCATGGCGACCGAGCGCCTCGAGCAGCGACAAAGTTCTGGGATGCTGACGGTCAGTACCTCGCCGGATTTCGCCGCCAAGTGGTTGGTCCATCGGCTGGGCCGGTTCGCCGAGGCTCATCCCGAAATCGATCTGCGGATCTCGGCGATGATGCACCATGTCGATTTCGCGCGCGAAGATGTCGACATCGCCGTTCGTCACGGCGATGGTCATTGGCCCGGACTGCACGTAACACACTTATGTCCCGAACATCTCTTTGCAGTATGTAGCCCCAAGCTTGCCGCCGGCCTGCGGCGGCCGAACGATTTGCTCAACCTGCCGCTGCTGCATCTTGATGATCGCTCGGCCTGGCACGCGTGGTT
>DASZCJ010000076.1:0-1566 GCA_035943155.1 Xanthobacteraceae bacterium
GAGGCCCGCGCGTTGGCGGCAGCGGCGAGACGCTTGGCAGCGCAGCCCCAGGTATGGGCTGCCGGACACGCTGACGCCATCGCAACCTTGATGCGGCGGGCACTCACGCGCACGAGGGCGCCGATCTTGAGCAGCTTGAGACGAATGGTGCCGCAGGTCGCTTTGGCGAACGGCGTGTGGTGCAGGGCGATGCGGCGCAAGGCGCACAGCAGCACATAGGCCATCGAGGCAAACCACAGGCGCAGCTGGTTTGCCCGCATGGTGGCGGTCGAGGTGCGATCGGCATAAAGATCGAGCTGACACTCCTTGATCCGGTTCTCCATGTCGCCGCGGGCGCAGTAGACCTTTTCGTAAAGATAGCGGGCCTTGCACTCGGCACGGGTGAGCGAGGTGACGACGAAGCGAGGATTGGCCTCGTCTTTTGTCCATTCCGCCTTCGCCACGACCCGGCGCTGGCGACTCCAGCTGCTCCGCGTCATCCACCTGAAGTCCTTGAAGCGCCGCGCCGGCTTGCCGGTACGCCGGCTCTGCGCCGCAGCCCCCTCAAGCTCGGCCTTGATTTCGGCGATGAGCCGATCGGTTTTCGCCAGCCCGAATAGAAAGTGCACGCCGTTGGCCTCGCACCAGGCCATCAGCTCCTCGCGCGCGAAGCCTGAGTCAGCCCGCAGCAGAATGCGCACAAGCGGCCAACGGCGGCGAATCTGGGCGACAATGCGCGCCACCTCCTCCACCGAGCCGGCCGCAGCGTCGATGTTCGCGCGCCGCAGCTTGGCGGCCAACAGATGGCGCCCGCAGAACACGTAGAGCGGCAGGTAGCAGTAGCAGTCGTAATAGCCGTGGAAGAACCGCCCCTCCTGCTCGCCGTGCACCGGATCGTCGGTCGCATCGAGATCAAGGATGATCTCGTTCGGTGCTCGCTCTTGCGCCTCCAGGAACAAGTCGACGAACAGCCGCTTGATGGCCATCGGATTGTGACTGATCTTGTGATAGCGCGTCGGCTCCAGGCGGCTCAGCTCCAGCCGGTTGAGCGTCGACTTGCCGGCCACCGGCGCGCAATCCTCGCGGCGCGCAGCGAGCTTGCCCGAGAGCACTGCCAGCATCGGATCGTGGCGCAGCTCGTCGTGGTCGTTGAGATCCTCATAGCCAAGCGCAATCCCGAACACCCGCTGGCCGACCAGCGTCACCACTTGGTGCTCGATCAGTTCCGGGCACCGCACGTCGTGAAAGCACGAGGCCAATCGATCCATCATCCTGATCGCGCGATCCGTCGCGCCCAACAGCAGCGCTCCGGCATCCGACGTGACCGCGCCCGCATCGAACGCCGCTACCACCGCGCGGCCTTCAACAGGTTCAAATCCAAAGAAATCCGGGCTACACTCTGTCGGCATCGGGGCGCTCCGCGAACCGACGATGAATTGTTGCGGCACAACGGTTTTCGTTGATTCGCAACCCCGATGCACTCAGTAGTGTGAGAGATTCGCGCTAGCTTCGCTGCACGGTCACTTTCGACCGATTCCGCGCGACCGCGCGATGTCCGTTGTGCCTTCGGAAGCGGACGTCCAAGAC
>DASZCJ010000077.1:0-6799 GCA_035943155.1 Xanthobacteraceae bacterium
CCGGATCGCGCGGCCGACCCATTTCATTCCCGAACCCGCGGTCGCGATGTCCAGTCTCTTAGCCGTCATGGCCCGCGACTCTAGCCCGGCCACGACAATCCGCCTACGCAGCGCGCGGCTTAAAACCGCGGCGGCGCGCCGGTATAGGCCTGACTGATCACGTTGAGCAGATCGGCCTTCGATACCGGCTTGGGATCGTCGATCTTCACGGCCGCGACCACGTCCACGGCGCGGCGGATATCGGCCTCTTTGAGCCCAAGATCCTTAAGCCCGGTCGGCAGGCCGAGCGTCACGTTGAGATCGTAGAGCCCGCGCGCCGCATCTTTCACGCCAAGCGCGCGCGCGATGCGCGACACCGCGTCGGCCGCGGCCGACGCATTGAAGCCGACCGCATAAGGGGTCGCGACGGCATGAGTGCGGGCGTGGTCGAGATTGAACCATTGCCGCACGCGCGGGGCGATCGCATGCTCCAAGCCGACCTCGGCGCGGAAATTCGCGGCGAGCCAGGCTGCGTAAAGCGCATCCGTTCGGGCTTCGATATCGCGCGGATTTTCGATCACACGCGGCAGGCTTGAGCCGAGCAGGCGCACGGCCTCCTCGGCCATGGCCTGCACCACCGGGTTGGTGTCGATGCCGTAGAGGCTCTCGACCGCATGCGCCATCGCATTCATGCCGCTCGCGGCCGAGATCGCCGGCGGAAGATCGAGCGTCAGTTCGGGATCGTAGATCGCGGTTGCCGGCAGTGCCGCGACGCTCTCGCCGTTCACGCGATTATCGGCAACGCCGATATACCAGCGCGCCGCCATTTCCGAGCCGGAATAGGTGGTGACGATCGCGATGTAGGGAAGCCCCGTGGTGGCTGCCGCGGCTTTGGCAAGTCCGATTGGTGAGCCGCCACCGATGACGATGAAGCCGTCGGCGTCAAGCCGTTTCATTTCGCCGATGATGTGCTCGAACGCCTCGCGCGGCATCTGTTGCCCGGCTGTGTGGCAGAAGCCGACGCAGCGGTCCGCGACTGGCGCGATGACCCGCCGCGCGAAATCCGCGCGCGTCGGCGAGCACAAAACCACGAGCCGCGAGATTTTGTGAAAGTCGATTTCGGCGCGCAGCGCCGCGCCAGCGCCGGCGCCGAATACGATGCGGATTGGGTCGGAGCGATAGGTGAAATTGGAAATCATGCGGGTTTTTGAGTTTAGCGTCTCGTCGTCCAAGCTAGCCATGGAGCAAATAGCGCTCTATTCGATCACCTCATCGGCGAGCGACAGCACGTTGTCGGAAATTTTTATTCCCAGGCCCTTCGCAGTCTTGAGGTTAATGACGAGCTCGAACTTAGTCGGCTGCACGACGGGTAGATCGGCAGGTTTGGCGCCCTTGAGAATCCGGCCGACATAGATGCCGGCCTGCCGGTATGAATCGGTAATGCTCGGGCCGTAGCTGATCAGGCCACCGGAATCAGCATATTCGCGAAACTGGTAGATTGTCGGTATCCGATGTTGTGCCGCGAAAGCTATGATCCGCTCGCGTCGCGTATCGAAATAGGGGTCAGGATTCACGAGGAGACCGCTGATCTGATGCTCCAGGGGCGACGCAAGGCCGGACTCCAACTCCACATCACTGCTGGCGTTTGCAACAAAAAGCTTTTGCCTAATTGTCCGTGCGGCCTCTTCGAGGTCTTTTAGCTCATGAATGGCGGGCGGGAATTTAGGGTTGACAAGCACACCGAAAACGGACGCTTGGGGCACGAGATCACGCAGCAATCCGAGCCGCTTCGGTTCCATCTCATTTGTCAGTTAATGTGAAACCCGTCGCGTTCCCGCCAGGCCGATTGAGGCTTTCGACCAGACCGGCCTTAATTGGATCGCTGCCCATTCCAAAGACCACCGGAATCATCGCGGTAGCCCGCTTCGCTGCGACAGCGGATACGTCCCCGCCGACCCCCACAAGCACGGTCACACGGTGGCTCACGAGATCGGCGGCAAGCGCCGGCAGCCGATCGTATTGACCGTTCGCCCAGCGAAACTCGATGGCAACGTTCTGACCTTCGGCGAAACCGGTCTCGCCCAAGCCTTGACGGAATGCGGCGACCAGGTACGCGGAATCCTCGGGCGATCGGCCGCTCATAAAACCGATTAGAGGCATCGCCGGTTGTTGCGCCCGCGCCGCAAGCGGCAAAGTAGCGGCAGCGCCGCCCAAAAGCGTGATGAATTCTCGGCGCCTCATTCGATCACCTCGTCGGCAATGGCAAGCACCCCAGCAGGGATTACAATGCCGAGCGCCTTCGCAGTTTTCATATTGATGACCAGTTCGAATTTGGTCGGCTGCAAAACAGGCAAGTCGCGGGCTTTTTCACCCTTGAGGATACGTCCGACGTAGGCGCCCAATTGACGATACGAATCCGCAAAATTTGTTCCATAGCTCACTAGGCCGCCAGCCGCGACAAACTCCCGTAAAAAGTAAATCGCAGGAATTGAATTGCGCGCCGTCAGCGCGATGAGCTGGTCACGGTGGATATAGAAGAGCGGATCAGCGCCCACGATAAGGGCACGGGCATGTTCTTGCAGGGCTGTCTTGAGTGCAGGACCGAGGTCGCCTTGGGTACTGGCGTTCACAACAATAAGCTTGGTCCCGGTCGAGTTCGCTGCTGCTTCGGTCACTTTGACAATCGTGCGGCTTTCCGGATTCTCGGTATTCACAAGCAGTGCAACCGATTTTGCCTGCGGGATCAGTTCACGCACGAGTCCGAGCCGCTTTGCTGCGAGTTCATTACTTAAGAGTGCGACGCCGGTGATATTTTCGCCTGGCCGGTTCAGGCTGACAACGAGCCCATTGGCGACCGGATCATCCGCGGTGGCGAAAACGATCGGTATGGTCTCCGTCGCTGCCTTTGCGGCGCGTGCCACTGTGGTGCCGCCGGACGCCACCAGCACGGCGATTGGCCGATGCGCTAATTCATTCGCCATTGTCGGCAGTCGTTCATAGTCGCCTTCCGCCCAACGATACTCAATCGCAACGTTCTGTCCTTCGACGAATCCAATATCCTTTAGTCCGTGAATGAACCCGGCAACGTTAGGCGCAAACGCTCGCTCTTCTCCGCCGCTGAGGAATCCAATCACCGGCATCGCCGGCTGCTGTGCACGGGAAGCGAGCGGCCAATTACCGGCAACACCGCCAAGGAGCGCGATGAATTCCCGCCGCCTCATTCAATGACCTCGTCGGCGCTGAGCAGCATCGATGGCGGCACGCTCAGGCCGAGCGACTTTGCTGTCTTGAGGTTGATCGCAAGCTCAAACTTTGTCGGCTGCTGCACCGGTAGTTCGGTAGGGGAGGTGCCGCGGAGAATGCGATCCACATAGTCCGCTGCGCGGCGGAACATATCGACCCGCTCAATTCCGTAAGCGATCAGCCCACCCTCCGGAATAAAAATCTCGAGTGGATAGATAGCTGGCAAGCGGTGCTGTGCAGCGAGTGCTGTGACTTGCCGGCGCTGGCCGAATATAAAACTATCCGGCACCACGATCAGGCCGCCGCCCGATTCGCGACCAATTCCCACGACGACCCGTTCGATATCTGCCGGGCTATGCACCGGCGATATCGAAAGCGCGACGGCCATCCTTGGCGCCGCAGCCTGCATTGCAGGAAAAAACATCGGCGCGTAGGGCGCGGTTTCGGGATTATAAATGATGGCAATTCGCGCCACGCGGGGCGCCAATTCCTTGAGCAGTTCAAGCCATTTACCGCCCATGCTGGCTTCCTCCGCGCTAAACCCGGTTATATTTCCACCGGGTCGCGCGAGGCTCGGTACGAAGCCTTGGCCGAGCGGATCGGCAACAGAGACAAACACAACGGGAATGGTAGACGTCGCCGCCCGCATGGCAACAAGCGACGGAGTGCCATTGGCAACCAGCACTTCTGGCTTCGAGGCCACCAGTTCTTGAGCGAATTTCAGCGCCTCCGCGGCGTCGGCCACCGACCAGCGCGTTTCGATATGAAGCGTCTTGCCTTCAGACCAGCCGCGCTCCGTAAGTCCCTGCCGAAGCGCCGCGAATTGTTTTTGCCCTTGGGTATCGTCGGCCTTGCGTGCCATCAACACGCCGATCCGGCGCACGCCTTCGCTCTGCTGCGCGCGCGCGGCGGTAGGCGATGCTATCGTTGAAGCGGCGATAGCCTTAATGAAATCACGGCGTCGCATTGCACTCCCCAGGCCAGACAGAAAGGTACCCTAACACGACGCATGGATGCGCGGGTCAACGGTGCACCGAGGCCGGGAAACGCTCGCCTCTATTTGCCTTACTGCCGAAATGAGCGGCAGGGTCCCGCGCGTGTCGGATTACTCCGCTTTCATGCCGGCTTTTTTGACCACAGGTCCCCACTTGGCCATTTCCGATTGGATGTAGGCGCCGAATTCGGCAGAACTCATGTGCCAAGGCGTGGCGCCCTGCTGATCGAGATTTTTCATCGTATCCGCCGAGCGCAAAACTTCCTCGATCGCGCCATGCAGCTTGGCGACGATCGGCGCCGGCGTGCCAGCCGGCGCCAGAATTCCCCACCAATCCGCCGCCACGTAGTCGGGAACGCCGGCTTCGGAGATGGTCGGCAGATCGGGCAGGATCGGGCTGCGCTTCGCGCCGCCGGTTGCCAGCGCCCGCAACCGGCCGCCCTGGATATTGGAAACGGTCTGCACGATCGAACTGAACATCATCTGGGCTTCGCCGGCGATCACGGCGAGCATCGACGGGCCACCGCCCTTATACGGCACATGGACGATGTCGACGCCGGCGAGCACCTTGAACAATTCACCGCCGAGATTTTGGAAACTGCCGATTCCCGCCGACGCGTAGTTGAGAAAACCCGGCTTTGACTCGGCAAGGTCGATCAACTCCTTCACCGAATGCACCGGCACATTGGGATTGACGGTAAGCACGTTGGTTCCGGTGGCAAGGATGGCGACCGGGACAAAATCTTTGATCGGGTCGAACGTCTCTTGGTAGATCCACGGATCGACGGCATGCGCCAGCGACACGACCAGCAGCGTGTAGCCGTCGGGCGTAGACTTTGCCGCAACATCGGTGCCGACGACGCCGCCGGCGCCGGCGCGGTTATCGACGAACACGGTCTGCCCGAGTTTTTGCCCGAGCTGGTTGGCGACGATGCGGCCAACCACATCATTACTGCCGCCCGGCGGAAACGGAATGATCAGCCGGATCGGGCGCGACGGGTAGTCGTCCGCCATGGCGGGCGAAATGGCCGTCGAAATGGCAATCGCCGTGAAGGCCGAAAGCGCCAAGCAAAACAAACAAAATACGATGCCGTGGATTGAAACCCTGCGCCGCGCCGCCATCTTTTGCTCTCCCAAACTTGGTGCCGTTTATAGCAATTCTATTGCCGATTGAACTCATTCTCGGTTTAAGTCATTTTCGGTTTAAGTCTTGCACCTCTTTGGCTTTGGCGGTGCAAGCGGCCAGCAGAAAACCAAGATCGGTCCCGGTCGAGACATAGCGCGCGCCCATGCGTACGAATTCGGCGGCAAGCTGGGGGCGCGAGGCAAGTCCGCCGACGCCAACATGCTTGCCGTGATTGCGGCAGGCCGCGATGGTCTTGGCGTAGGCGTCGCGCAGCCGCGGATGCTCGTATTGCCCGGCCAGGCCCCAATCGGCGAGCAGATCGTTCGAACCGATCATCACTAGGTCGACGCCGTCCACCGCCGCGATCGCGTCGGCGTTGCTGAGAGCCTGCTCGCTCTCGAATTGCACGATCAGGATCGTCGCGTCATTTAAGGCGGCGTCTGCTTGTGCGGATGGGAAGCTCCGGTACTGCAGATGGGGCAGGGGGCCGGCCGCCGAGCGCTGGCCGAGCGGCGGGAATTTTGCCGCCTCGACATAATAACGCGCCTCGTCGGTCGACTGCACATGCGGCGCGATCACGCCAAGCGCCCGGCATCGAGCACCCGCGATACGTGGGCCACGCCCGGCACGCGCACCAGCGGCGTAATGCCCACCTCCAGCGCGGCGATGCAGATCTGTCCGGTGGTTTCGAGCGAGAAGCTTGAATGCTCCATATCGACATAGAGGCTGTCGAACCCCGCAGTCTTGGCGATGCGCGCGATCTCGACACCGCGAACGAGCCGCACCGTCACGGAGGCGACCACGTCGCCACGGCCAAGCTTCTCCTTGACGTGATTGCGCAAGAGTTGGTTGATCGAGACTTGGTTGGGCAAGACTTCGTTGATTTGGTCAGGCATCTCAATGTTTTCCTGGTGCTGCAGCTCGAACGCCTGCCTTACCTGGTGCCTTGGCGCGGCAGGATGAGCCATAAGCCGACATATTTGCAGGGCGCGAGGTCCGCCCGCGTTAGTGCGTCGTTGAATCAGTCGAGGCGACTTGCGGCTGTGAGGCGGGCTTCAAGTTAAGCAAGGCGCCAAAAAATCTATTCGGCAACGAACCATCGTTATCGGCCCAGGGAACGGGCGGCAGTTGCGGCAATTGCGATCCATTCAGTAGCACCATCGCCAGCGGTATTATTCTCCCCGGATACCGTGCGAGGAAAACCTTGTTCATTCCGCCGTCGAGACCGCTATAGTTGGGTACGACTGACACGTTCTCTGCAACAAGTTGCGCATATTCGAGATCGTCGGCGTGTTGTTTCTCCAGCGCCCTCCGGGCGATTTTCGGATTGACGACAAAGCCGGGACATTGAGCGGTCGGATCGAACACAAAAGGCTTCGAGGAATTCGGCGGCTGGTACGCATCGAACACATAACGGCGATCGCACACATCTACTTTGGGTTCGAGACGCGTTGCCT
>DASZCJ010000078.1:0-2237 GCA_035943155.1 Xanthobacteraceae bacterium
TCAGCGTTGGCGGGGCGAGCCATGATCAAATCGGAACTGGTTCAGCGTATTTCCGCGCAGAACCCCCATTTGTACCAGCGCGACGTCGAGAACATCGTCAACGCTATTCTCGGAGAAATTGTCGCGGCGATGTCGCGCGGCGATCGCGTCGAGCTGCGCGGCTTCGGGGCTTTTTCGGTGAAGCAGCGCCCGGCGCGCACCGGCCGCAATCCCCGTACCGGCGCCCATGTCGCAGTCGATAAAAAATGCGTGCCGTTCTTTAAGACCGGCAAGGAAATGCGCGAACGCCTTAATCGGCCGGGTGAAGGTTGACCAACGTTACTCGGTCGACCGGTAATGTCGTCCGCAAGGTCGTCGCGGCAATCATTCTCGTGCCGCTTGCCGTTGTCATCATTGCCTTCGCCGTCGCCAACCGGCAGATCGTCACGGTATCTCTCGACCCGTTCAGCTCGGAGTACCCGGCGGCTTCGCTGACGCTACCGTTGTTTGCACTCGTCATTGTTCTTCTGGTTGTCGGCGTCCTGATCGGCGGCATAGCTGCCTGGCTGCGGCAGGCAAGGTGGCGTCGCACGGCGCGCCGGCTGGAGCGCGAAATCGCGGACTTGCACATTGAGATTGAAGGACTGAAACAGACCGGCGACGGCTTTCCCAGCGGCGGCACTGCCGGACCGACCGGGTCGGAGCGGCTGCAATTGCGGCCGCCGTCCGGCTAGCCCGGTCGGCCGGCCTTGCAAGACAAAGCCGGCGTGGCGATGTAGAACGGCAGCAAGGAATGATCGCCAAAAACAGCCTAAGCTTGCGCCGGCAATGTCGCTGATTGTTAAAATATGCGGCCTCTCGACTCCCGAGGCGCTTGATGTCGCGCTCGAGGAGGGTGCCGATATGGTCGGCTTTGTTTTCTTTGAGCCGTCACCGCGCAACATCTCGCCTGCTACAGCGCGCGCGCTGGGTGCGCGTGTCGAGAAACGGGGAAAAAAGGTTGCTTTGACCGTTGACGCAGATGACGATGAGCTTTCAGAGATTGTCGGGGCGCTCTCACCCGACCTCCTGCAACTTCACGGCAAAGAGTCGCCGGAACGCGTCGCCGCGCTCAAAGAACGCTTCGGCTTGCCAATAATTAAGGCGCTCGGTGTCGAGGCAAAAAGTGATTTCGAGCAGGTCAAAGAATACGCGGCTGTGGCTAACTGGCTCTTGTTTGACGCTAAGGCTCCAGCGGAGGCGAGACGGCCCGGCGGTCTCGGCAAGCCTTTTGATTGGGTGCTGCTGGGGGGCGCTGTTCCTAACAAACCCATCATGCTGTCGGGTGGTCTTGACGCCAGGAATATCGAACAGGCGCTAAAAATTACACGGGTACCCGCGGTGGATGTTTCTTCGGGCGTCGAAAGTTCTCCTGGAAAGAAGGATGTTCAAAAAATTCGCGAGTTCATTCGGGCTGCGCGTGGGGCGCACGCGCACCTGCCCCCATACCAAGTAGTGAGAAACCCGTGACCGTGCAGCAACTCAATTCGTTCCGTACCGGTCCGGACGAACACGGCCATTTCGGCATCTATGGCGGGCGCTTTGTCGCCGAGACGTTGATGCCGCTCGTGCTCGAACTGGAAAAAGCCTACGCCGCGGCGAAGGCCGACCCTGAGTTCAAGAAAGAGATGGACGGCTACCTGACCCACTACGTCGGCAGGCCGTCGCCGCTTTACTTTGCCGAGCGCCTGACGCGCCATTGCAACGGCGCCAAGATTTATCTCAAACGCGAAGAGCTCAATCACACCGGCGCACACAAGGTGAATAATGTGCTCGGCCAGATCCTGCTGGCGCGGCGCATGGGGAAAAACCGCATCATTGCCGAGACCGGCGCCGGCATGCACGGCGTCGCCACCGCAACGCTTTGCGCGCGGTTCGGACTTGAATGCATCGTCTATATGGGCGCAGTCGATGTCGAGCGGCAAAAAGCGAATGTCTTCCGCATGAACATGCTGGGCGCCAAAGTCGTGCCGGTCGAATCCGGTGCGAAGACCTTGAAAGATGCGATGAACGAGGCGTTGCGCGATTGGGTGACCAACGTCGAATCGACATTCTATTGCATCGGCACCATCGCCGGCCCGCATCCCTATCCGATGATGGTGCGGGATTTTCAGTCGATCATCGGCCGCGAGACGCGCGAGCAAATGCAGGCGGCGGAGGGCCGTTTGCCGGATTCGCTCATCGCATGTATCGGCGGCGGCTCGAACGCGATGGGCCTG
>DASZCJ010000079.1:0-11548 GCA_035943155.1 Xanthobacteraceae bacterium
TGTTGCCGACGCCAATAAGCAGCGATCAAGCCCCGGCGCACAGTGGAACAAAGCGCTTGACGCACAAGCGGTAAGCCGAGCGACCAAAGAGTATCTCGCCACGCTTGATGACGCGGCATTCGGAGCGGCCAGCGACGTGACGCCCAAGTTCGTCTCGCCGTCCGATCCCGCCGCGCAATGGACGGGCGCCCTGCGCGGACCGGCATTCTTTGCCTATTCTGACAATTATCTGATTGACGTGAAGTCCGGCATCATCATGGACGTCGAGGCATCACGCGCCATCCGTCAAGCCGAAGTTGGTGCGGCCAAGACCATGATCGAACGCACCGAGCAGCGCTTCGACATCAAGCCGGAACGGCTCGCGGGCGATACGGCCTATGGCTCTGGAGCCAACCTCGACTGGCTGGTCAACGAAGCTAAGATAGCTCCGCACATCCCGGTGATCGACAAATCGAAGCGAGAAGACGGAACCTTCAGTCGGGAAGACTTCAGCTTTGACAAGGAGCGCAGCGTTTACATTTGTCCGGCCGGCAAGGTTCTCACCACGACTGGCAAGGTCGCCACCGATGGGGAGACACTGTATTACCGGGCCAAGACACGCGATTGCCGCAGCTGCCTCCTCAAGGCGCATTGTTGTCCAAAGGTGCCGTGGCGCAGAATCCAGCGCAGCATCTACGAGGAGGCCCGTGACGTGGCGCGAGCGCTGGCCAAGACCGAAGCATTCGAACGATCGCGCCGTGATCGCAAACGCGTTGAGATGCTGTTTGCACATCTCAAGCGCATCTTTCGGCTCGGTCGTCTGCGCTTGCGTGGGCCATGTGGTGCCCAGTTCGAATTCACAATGGCGGCAATCGCGCAAAATCTTCGCAGACTGGCAAAGCTCCTCGTCCGACCACCGCCGGTCACCGAGGGGTGCTTTGCATAAACAGTGCAGAGTTCGGCGGCAGTGATGCCAGACCATCCCTTGCTAGGGAGTGGATGGCAGACGACTACTTAAAGAAGTTCGCGCCGGTCCCCACGCACCTGTCATCACCGACTTCTGCAACAAAATCGGCCCTTAGCGGACATTCTGCGACTGCGGTCTAGAGTCCGTTTTCGGGGGTAAAGCGGACATCGTGATTTGATCGCGTCACGTCCGGTTGTGACCCAAAGCGCACATTTCACGTGGCACGCCCGGCGACCCACAAAATCCGCTCTATCAATAAATACCGCGCAGACTTTCTTGTATCTTTGGGGCAAGCGGGTCGACCGTCCGATACGCTATGGTTCGCGTGTTCGGCGGGACTCCGCTCGCAGTCGCGGAAATATCGCGAGATGGTTGTTGCGCGCCCGCTATGGCGGTCGAATCAATGCCAATTGGGCAAGGAGCGCTTGGATTAAATTCGCCTGTAAGAACAGAATTGAAAACATAACGCCGATCGCAAACAGCGACTCGCGGCGGTTGCTCCTTCGCCAAGAATGCGTCACTGCCTGCTTTAAGCATCTCCCAAAATGGCAGATTAGGATCGCTCGCGTGGCTCGCGAGGTTCTGGGCCGTCATCCTAAATGGAAAAGCCTGTAGCTGAACTTTTTCCTGCCCGCCCCTAAATGCGTCGTCAACCAGACCGTAGATCTCTTCCATCGCATAATCTGTCATGGCGTAACAACCAACTGATCGACAGCCGCCATGCACCATAAGAAAACTGCCGGTTCGCCCAAGTGAACGATCAAAGGCATTGGGGAAACCTGTATTGAACGCAAGATATTCACTCGAATTGGGGTTCATTTGATCTGGAGTGATGTCATAAAACCCTTCGGGTGCTTGATGGTCGCCCTGCATAAGCTTCGGCCCAAGATTTCCCGAAAATTTGCAGATTGGATAGGACTTGAGCAGCGCGAACCTTCCGCTCCGATCCTGTTTCCATACTTCGAGCGTACTTTCCTCCTTGTAGATGCGAACGAGGATCGGCGCCGCACGATCAATGTTGAGTGTTTCCATCTGCTTGACGGTTGGGCTGCGAACCGTGCCGGTCCTCACCGCAGCCTTCGGCGCATATACCGTGCTCGAACAGCCACCCAGACCGGTGACGATGAAGGCAAAGAAACAAGCCCTCGCAAAAAAGGAAGCGATCTGACCGAAGCGCAAAGGCTTACCCGCCTTCTCGTCTAAGCGCGTCAACGGAGCTTCAAGAGGCGCCGGGACGTGGCCCATATGGGTACGAGCCGGGAGGTGGCCCGTATGGCGACATTGCGGGAGGCGGTCCGGATGGGTACGAGCCGGGAGGTTGCCCATAAGGCTGGGAGACCGGACCCGATCCGTAGCCGATACCAGCAGGCGGCGGCTGAGCGTAGACAGCCTCCGGAGCCACACAATCCCGCGCACAAGATGAGATGAGAGTCGCAATCATTCCGACAAATACGCAAGTAATGATCGGCAGCAACCTAGTCATTGAACTACCCCCATTAGCGAAGTCGCCGCTCCCATCACCAGCGAGTCCCGAGTAAAAACTTTCTCAGAAGCGCAGTGCGGAACTAAGACGAAGGGTTGTCGGCTAAATAAATCGATGAAGTCTTGGTTAATGGGGCATCTACAGTGCACCGTCGCCCGTCGCGACGTAGCCCTTTGCGACGTCGCCCTTTGCGCCAGCGTGCCAACAGCAAGATGTCTCTGTTATTGGAGTCTAGCGGACAGAAGGCGGCGTCTCATCCGCTGAAGATCATCGAGATCTGCTGCCCGCCGCGCATGATGGTGATGCGCCATTGCCAGCCGCCCGCGGCGGTAACGCGCTCCAGATCCGCGGGCTTATTGATCTTCTCGTTATTGACCGAGACTACGACGTCGCCTTTCTGGAAGCCGACCGATTGCGCGGTCGAACCGTCGGCGACCTCGGTGATGACCACGCCCTCGGCTTGCGAATCCAGGCGCAGTTCGTCGGCCAAGGCGGGCGACAGGTTCGCCACGGTCGCGCCCAAAAATGGCGAACGCGATTTGATCTGGACTTGCTGGCGCGGCGTATCCGGCAAGCTTTGCAGCGCGATCGGCAGCACCATATTGCGGCTCTGCCGCACGATACCGATCTGCGCGTTGCCGCCGAGCGGCTTGGTGGCGAAGCGATAACCGAACGCGTTGGGATCGTCGACGGCCGCGCCATCGATGCTGACGATAAGGTCGCCGGGTTTGAGCCCGGCTTTGGCGGCAGGCCCGTCGGGCACGACATTGGCAACCAGTGCGCCGGCCGGCCGCGCCAAGCCGAGACTATCGGCAATGTCCGGCGTGACCGCTTGGAGCTTGGCGCCAAGCCACGGCCGTTTCACCGCGCCGCTGCCACCTTCCGCCGAGGCGACCACCACGCCCACCATGTTCGCCGGGATGGCGAAGCCGATGCCCTGCGAGCCGCCGGAGCGGGAATAGATCGCCGAATTGATGCCGACCAGCCGGCCGGTCATATCGACCAGCGCGCCGCCGGAATTGCCCGGATTAATCGCTGCGTCGGTCTGAATGAAGAACTGGTAATCGCTGATGCCGACCTGGGTGCGCGCCACCGCCGAGACAATGCCGTGGGTGACGGTCTGGCCGACGCCGAAGGGGTCGCCGATCGCCAGCACTACATCGCCCACCTGCAGCTCGTCGGAATCGGCGAATTGCAGCGTTGGAAATCGCTCCTTCGCGCCTTTGACGCGCAGCACCGCAAGGTCGCTGCGCTGATCTTTGAGCACGATATCGGCCTCGAATTCGCGTTTGTCGGCCAGCGCAACCTTCACTTGGCTCGCGCCCTCGATCACATGATAGTTGGTGACGACGAGTCCAGCCGGATCGACGATAACGCCGGAGCCGAGCGCGCGCTCGACCTGCTCGCGCGGCACCGCGCCAAAGAACTGGCGAAAGAACGGATCGGCCAGGAACGGATTGTTGTTGGCGACAATGCGCGCCGCATAGACATTGACGACCGCGGGCGCGACGCGCTTGACGATCGGCGCGAAGGAAAGCTCAAGCTGGCCGGCCGAAGCAGGCACCTGTCGTTGTTGCGCGCTCGCATCCGTCACGCAGAGCGCCAGCAGGCAAAACGCAGCGAAGAAAATGCGAAAGCGGAGTAACGGCATAAAACCTCGATTCAACACGCCCATATTGGCGTCGGACCGGGGCTGCAGCAGGGCGGCGACGCCGCTTATTATTGCGCCAGAGTGCCACCGCTTCAGTTTGGTCGGCTTGGCGCTCTAGCATCTCGATGGTGCATGATCTTTTCGGAAAGTCGGTTTTCACTTTTCCGGATCATGCTCGAGTTCAGGCCGGAGCGGCTGCTTCCGCCTCCGCCGCGGCGCGTTCCTGCACCGGGCCGGAATCCAAACCCTTCGCTTCGACATCGCGATCGACAAACTCGATCACCGCGACCGGCGCGGAATCGCCGTAGCGGAAACCGGCTTTGAGCACGCGCGTGTAGCCGCCATTGCGGTCCTTGTAACGCGGTCCGATCACGTCAAACAGCTTCTTGACCATGGCGAGGTCGCGCATTTGCGCGATTGCCTGCCGGCGGGCATGCAGCCCGCCGCGCTTGCCGAGCGTGACGAGCTTCTCCACCACCGGCCGCAGATCCTTCGCCTTCGGCAGCGTGGTGACGATCTGCTCGTGCTTGATCAGCGATGCGGCAAGGTTCGCCAGCATGGAACGGCGGTGATCTGAACGCCGGTTGAATTTGCGATGGGTTTTGGCGTGACGCACTTTCGTCTACTCCGTAGACAGGTATCAGATATCAGGTGTCAGAAATCAGGTATCAGGGTTCAGCCGTCAGTAATCAGAATTCGTTCTGATTACTGATTTCTGATTACCGCCTCCTGGTCAGTAATGATCCTCGAAGCGCTTGGCCAGTTCCTCGATATTCTCTGGCGGCCAGCCCGGCACTTCCATGCCGAGATGCAAGCCCATCTGCACCAGCACTTCCTTGATCTCGTTGAGCGACTTTCTGCCGAAATTCGGCGTGCGCAGCATCTCGGCTTCCGTCTTCTGAACGAGATCGCCGATATAGACGATGTTATCGTTCTTGAGACAATTGGCCGAACGCACCGAGAGTTCGAGCTCGTCGACCTTCTTAAGGAACGCCGGATTGAAGGCGAGATCGGGGATCGCCTCGTGCGCGGTTTCGCGCTTGGGCTCTTCGAAATTGACGAACACGTTGAGCTGATCCTGCAGGATGCGCGCTGCATAAGCGAGCGAATCCTCGGGGCTCACCGCGCCGTTGGTTTCGATCGACAGTGTCAGCTTGTCGTAATCGAGGATCTGGCCCTCGCGCGTATTCTCAACTTTGTACGAAACCTTGCGCACCGGCGAGTACAGGCTGTCGACCGGAATGAGACCGATCGGTGCATCCTCAGGCCGATTGCGTTCGGCCGGCACGTAGCCCTTGCCGGTGTTCACCGTGAACTCCATGCGGATCTCGGCGCCCTCGTCGAGCGTGCACAGCACGAGTTCGGGATTGAGCACGACGATATCGCCGACGGTCTGGATGTCGGAGGCGGTCACTGTGCCGGGACCCTGCTTCTTCACCACCATGCGCTTGGGCCCATCGCCCTGCATCTTGATGGCGATGTCCTTGATGTTGAGCACGATGTCGGTGACATCCTCGCGCACGCCGGCGATCGAGGAAAACTCGTGCAACACGCCGTCGATATGCACCGATTGAACGGCGGCGCCTTGCAATGAGGACAGCAGAATGCGCCGCAGCGCATTGCCGAGCGTTACGCCGAAGCCGCGCTCCAGCGGCTCGGCCACCACGGTCGCCGAACGTCGGGAGTCGGCACCGACGCTGACCTGCAATTTATTGGGCCTGATCAGTTCCTGCCAATTCTTCTGGATTGTCACGTTGTCACCCGTCGCGTTGCGCGGCGTGATTGGCGCGCGCACCCCACTCCGCTCCGTGGGGTCAAAATTGGGTTCAAGGTCGAGCGGCGGCAGATGTTCTGTTTGTTGCATCGGCCGGATGTCCTATACGCGCCGCCGCTTACGCGGGCGGCAGCCATTGTGGGGAATCGGGGTCACGTCGCGGATTGAGGTGATGGTGAATCCGGCCGCCTGCAAGGAGCGCAGCGCCGACTCCCGACCCGAACCCGGACCAGCCACCTCGACTTCAAGCGTCCTCATGCCATGCTCTTGCGCTTTCTTCGCCGCATCCTCGGCTGCCACCTGCGCCGCATAGGGCGTCGATTTGCGCGAGCCTTTAAAACCCATGGTCCCCGCCGACGACCAAGCAATCGTATTGCCCTGAACGTCGGTGATCGTGATCATGGTGTTGTTGAAACTCGCGTTCACATGCGCGACGCCCGAGGCGATGTTCTTGCGTTCACGCCGGCGGACGCGCGTGGCTTCCTTACCCATTCTCACCCTTTCGCGGATCGGAGCCGGCTGCTCCGCTGCCGTCATACTGTCGCTGTGTCACGCACTATTTCTTCTTGCCGGCAATCGCTTTGGCGGGACCTTTGCGGGTCCGCGCGTTGGTATGGGTGCGTTGACCGCGCACCGGCAGGCCGCGCCGGTGGCGCAAGCCCCTGTAGCAGCCGAGATCCATCAGCCGCTTGATGTTCATCGCGACTTCACGCCGCAGGTCGCCCTCGACCATGTAGTCGCGGTCGATCATTTCGCGCAGTTGCAGGACTTCCTGGTCGGTGAGCTGCGACACCCGGCGTGACTCGGGGATAGAAACTTTGCCCAGGATTTCGTGCGCCTTGGCGCCGCCGATGCCGTAAATGTACTGGAGCGCGATGACGATGCGCTTGTTGGTTGGCAGATTGACGCCAGCGATGCGAGCCAAGTCAGCTACTCCTTGCGGCGGCCAGACCGCACCAGACCCGGAGGTCCCGGCCGCTGTTCATCGGTTCAAATGTCGCCTGAGAACGGCCACAAACGTAAAAAGCCAACGGCGCCATGCCCTTGCGGCCCGGCATCGCTGCTCAATCTCCGACTGAATATTTGACACTTATTAATGGATTTCCCGCCGTTTCGTCAACCTCCGCTAGCGGTTTCGTGTACAAAAATCGGGATACGGTTCATTTGGCACCCTTATGGGGACCTTGGCGGCCGCTGCGGCCTGATCTTGGCTGGCCGGCCAAGCGCCTAGACCGCTCAAAAAGCGGCTTTTGCCTATTTTGCCTACACCCGCTGCCGGTCCCGCCGCCCTTCGCCAGCCCTTGCCTGCCGCTTCCGCTCCCTAGCCCCGCCAGCGCTGTATCGCCGCGGTACCTCGCCCTCTGCGGTTTAGGGGCTGACCTGCTGGCCCTTTTTTTGAGCCGCCCGACCTGCCGCCGCCGTCAGCACCTTGTCGATCGCTGCTGTGACCTCTTCGATCGGCGCCATGCCGTTGACAGTGCGCAGGACGCGCTTGTGGTCGTAATAGTCGATCAGCGGCGCGGTTTGTTCTCTGTAGGCTTGCAGCCTGATGTGCAGCACTTCGGGATTGTCGTCGTCGCGCAACGGCTCGCCTTTCATCCTCATTTCGAGAATGCGACTCTCGATCCGCTTGATCAGCGCCGCTTCGTCGACGCGAATCTCGATCACCGCATCGAGCGCCAAACCTTTGCCCGCTAGCATGCGATCGAGTGCGGCCGCTTGCGGAACGGTGCGCGGGAAACCGTCCAGAATAAAACCTTTGCGCGCGTCCGGCTCGGCGATGCGCGCTCCGACGAGGTTGACGACCACGTCGTCAGGCGCAAGACGTCCGTGCGCGATGATGTCCTGGACTTTGCGACCGATCGGAGTGGCGCTTTTGACCGCTTCGCGCAGCATGTCGCCGGTCGAGAGCTGAACAATTCCGTATTTGGTGGCGAGACGCTGGGCTTGTGTTCCTTTGCCAGCCCCCGGCGGGCCGAGCAGGATTAATCTCATCTGCGGCGCCCTCGCAGCTTCGACCTTTTGATCAAGCCCTCATATTGGTGCGCCAACAGATAGCCTTGCACCTGAGCGACGGTATCCATGGTCACGCTCACGACGATAAGGAGCGACGTGCCGCCGAAATAGAACGGCACCGCGGCGTAGGAAATCAACATTTCCGGGAACAGACAAACTACCGCTAGGTAGGCGGCGCCGACCACGGTGATCCGTGACAACACGTAGTCGATGTATTCCGCAGTCCGCTCGCCGGGGCGGATGCCCGGAATAAAGCCGCCATGCTTCTTCAGGTTGTCGGCGGTTTCGGTCGGGTTGAACACGATGGCGGTATAGAAGAATGCAAAGAACACGATCAGCCCGACATAGAGCAAGAGGAACAGCGGCCGCCCGTGCGAAAGCTGGGTGGTGATCGTGGTCAGCCAGCCCGGGCCCTGGCCGGAGGTGAAATTGGCAACCGTCGTCGGCAATAACAGCAGCGACGAGGCGAAGATCGGCGGGATGACGCCTGAGGTGTTGAGCTTGAGCGGCATGTGCGAAGATTGGCCTTCAAACATGCGATTGCCGACCTGACGCTTGGGATATTGAATCAACAATCGCCGCTGCGCCCGCTCCATGAACACGATAAACGTGATCACCGCGACCGCCATCACCAGCACGATGAGGATGAGCCCGGTCGAGAGCGCGCCCTGACGGCCGAGTTCGAGCGTGCCGGCGATCGCCGAGGGCAATTGCGCGACAATGCCCGACATGATGATCAGCGAGGTGCCATTGCCGATGCCGCGCTGGGTAATCTGCTCGCCGAGCCACATCAAAAAGATCGTGCCGCCGGTCAGCGTAATGACCGTCGAGATGAGGAAGAAAAAGCCCGGATCGCTGACCACGCGTCCACCGGCGCCCTGCAGCCCGATCGCAATGCCGTAGGCCTGGAACGCCGCCAGCACCACGGTGAGATAGCGCGTGTATTGATTGATCATCTTGCGCCCGGCCTCACCCTCTTTCTTGAGCGCTTCGAGGGTGGGCGAAACCGTCGTCATCAATTGAATGATGATCGAGGCGGAGATGTACGGCATGATGTTGAGCGCGAAGATCGCCATGCGGTGGATGCCGCCGCCGGCGAACATATTGAACATTCCGAGAATGCCGCCGGCTTGCGATTGGAAAATCTGATCCCAGGCGGCGGGATCGATGCCGGGCAACGGGATGTAGGTGCCGAGCCGATAGACCAGCAGCGCGCCGAGCGTGAACCAAATGCGCTTTTTGAGTTCTTCGGCCTTGGCCAGCGCCGAAAAGTTGAGATTGGCTGCCAGTTGTTCTGCTGCAGAGACCATCGGCCAAAGCTCCGTCTGTGGTTTCGGCCTATATAGGCATCAAGCCGCTTGGTCGCTCGGCTGCGGCTTCGGCGCAAGGATTTCGACTGTGCCGCCGACCTTCTCGACCGCCGCAACCGCGGATTTCGAGGCGCCATAAACCGAGAATGCAAGTTTGGTTTTGATCTCGCCAGCGCCGAGCAGCCGTACGCCATCTTTGGCGCGGCGAACGATCCCCGCTTTGATGAGCGCTGCCGCATCGATCTTTGCCGCGGCATCGAGCGTGCCGGCGTCGATCGCCGCCTGGATGCGGCCGAGATTCACCTCATTGAGCTTGCGCGCGAACATGGTGTTCTTGAAGCCGCGCTTCGGCAAGCGCCGGTGCAGCGGCATCTGGCCGCCCTCGAACCCTTTGATGCGCACGCCAGAACGCGCGGTCTGACCTTTGCCGCCGCGGCCGCCGGTCTTGCCCGTGCCCGAACCGATGCCGCGGCCGATGCGCTTGCGCACCTTGCGGGCGCCGGGCCGGCCGGCGAGTTCGTGAAGCTTCATTATCTCTTTCCTTCCCTTTTACCATCATCCTGAGGTGCGAACCGCACAAGCGGTGAGCCTCGAAGGATGCTGGCCTGGACCCTTCGAGGCCCGCGCCGATGCGCGGGCACCTCAGGGTGACGAATAATCTATTTCTCCACCACTTCGACGAGATGGGCGACCTTGGCAATCATGCCGCGCGTCGCCGGCGTATCGACCAGTTCGGCGACGCGGCCGATCTTGTTGAGCTTAAGCCCGACCAGCGTCTGGCGCTGGCTGAAATGCCGCCGCATCGGACTACCGGTCTGGCGAACCTTGACGGTCTTGCCGCTGTCCTTGCCGGAATTTTTGCCGCTGGCTTTTTCGGCACTCATCGCATGCTCCAGGTTCAATCGGCGGGTGCTTCGGCATCGACGTCGCGCCGGCGCGCCTGCAGCGTCGAAACCTTGACGTTGCGGCGCGCGGCAACCGAGCGCGGCGAATCTTGGCGCTTGAGCGCGTCGAAAGTGGCGCGCACGACGTTATATGGATTTGAGGTGCCGAGCGATTTCGCCACCACGTCCTGCATCCCGAGCGTTTCGAAGACGGCGCGCATCGGACCGCCGGCAATGATGCCGGTGCCCGGCGGTGCGGCGCGCAGATAGACCCGGCCGGCACCGTGGCGGCCGGCAACGTCGTGATGCAGCGTGCGGCCCTCGCGCAACGGCACGCGGGTGAGCCCACGCTTGGCGGCATCGGTCGCCTTGCGGATCGCCTCCGGCACTTCACGCGCCTTGCCGTGACCAAAGCCGACACGGCCCTTCTGATCGCCGACCACGACCAGCGCGGCAAAGCCGAAACGCCGGCCGCCCTTGACGACCTTGGCGACGCGGTTGATGTGCACGAGCTTGTCGACGAACTCGCTGTCGCGCTCTTCGTTTCTTCGATCGCGGGGTTCACGCGCCATATTGCTCAACCATGTTGCTCTACCATTTTGTTCAACCGTTCCGGCATCGTCCTCAAAAACTCAGTCCGCCCTCGCGCGCTGCCTCGGCGAGCGCCTTGACGCGGCCGTGATAGAGGTACGCGCCGCGATCGAATACCACCTCGGTGACGCCCTTCTCCTTGGCGCGCGCCGCGATCAGCTTGCCGACGGTTTTGGCGGCATCGATACTGGCCCCGGTCTTGATGCTTTCGCGTGTGGCTTTTTCGATCGATGAAGCCGACGCCAGCGTAACGCCGCGATCGTCATCGATCACCTGCGCGTAAATGTGTTTCGACGAGCGGTACACGGAGAGCCGCTTGCGATCGCCCGCAGCGTGGCGCAGCACGCCGCGCACCCGGCCGCGCCGTCGCATGATCCTGTCGCTGAGCTTGGTCATCGCGCGGCTCCGTTACTTCTTCTTGCCTTCCTTGCGGAAGATACGCTCGGCGGCATATTTGATTCCCTTGCCCTTGTACGGCTCGGGCGGTCGGTATTCGCGGATCTCAGCCGCCACCTGGCCGACCTTCTGCCGGTCGCTGCCGGTGATGATGATCTCAATCGGGCGCGGGGTGGCGATACTGATGCCTTCCGGAATCGGATAGACGATGTCGTGGCTATAGCCGAGCGCGAGCTGCAAATTCTTGCCTTGCACCGCGGCGCGATAGCCGACGCCACTGATTTCAAGGCGCTGCTCGAAGCCCTTGGTCACGCCCGAGATGAGATTGGCGACCAGCGTACGCGAAGTGCCCCATTGCGAACGCGCGCGCTTGGTTTCGGCGCGCGGCTCGATCTTGATCTCGGCGCCCTCGAGCTTGACCGTGACGTCGTCGTGCAACGCCGCTTGCAGCGCGCCTTTGGGTCCTTTGACCTTGACGGTCTGGCCCTCGACATTGG
>DASZCJ010000080.1:0-4166 GCA_035943155.1 Xanthobacteraceae bacterium
AGTCACGATCGATTACCGTCCGGTACACACCTATACGCTCACCAATGACGTCGCCTATGTCGAGCCGAAAAAGCGGGTGTACTAATCCCCTATCAAACGAGCGTTAAGCCGGATCATTGAGGTTGTTATGGTTCAATTCACGCTGCCGAAAAATTCCAAGATCACGCAAGGCAAGACCTGGCCGCGTCCGGTGAGCGCAAGATCGCAGCGCGAATACCGCATCTATCGCTGGAATCCGGAGGACGGGCGCAATCCGCGTGTCGACACCTATTACGTCGACACCGGCGATTGCGGCCCGATGGTGCTCGACGGGCTGATCTGGATCAAAAACAACGTCGACGCCACGCTGACCTTCCGCCGCTCCTGCCGCGAAGGCATTTGCGGCTCCTGCTCGATGAATATCGACGGCACCAATACGCTCGCTTGCACCAAGGCGATGAACGACGTCAGCGGCACGATCCGCATCTATCCGCTGCCGCACATGCCGGTGGTGAAGGACCTGGTGCCCGACCTTTCCAATTTTTATGCGCAGCACGCTTCGATCCAGCCGTGGCTGCAGACCGTCTCACCGACGCCGCAGAAGGAATGGAAGCAGAGCCACGAGGACCGGCAGAAGCTCGACGGGCTTTATGAATGTATTCTGTGCGCCTGTTGCTCGACCGCCTGCCCGAGCTATTGGTGGAACTCTGAACGCTTTCTCGGCCCGGCGGCACTTCTGCAGGCGCACCGCTTCATTATGGATTCGCGCGACGAGGCGACCGGGCCGCGGCTCGACAATCTCGAAGACCCGTTCCGGCTGTACCGCTGCCACACCATCATGAACTGCGCCAAGGCCTGCCCCAAGCACCTCAATCCGGCAAAGGCGATCGCCGAGATCAAGCGCATGATGGTCGAGCGGCAGGTGTAGTGTTTACCTCTCCCCGCACGCGGGGAGAGGTCGAGCGAAGCGAGGGTGAGGGGGCTCTTCGCGATTCTGAGGCCGGCGGATAGGCCCCTCACCCCACCCTCTCCCCGTAAACGGGGAGAGGGTGGGCACGCCCCTCACAATTTCAACTTCCGCCGCCGCTGTGCCAGCGTGCGTAGCCGTAACGCGTTGAGCCGGATGAAGCCTTCGGCGTCGCGCTGGTCATAGGCGACTTTGCCATCCTCGAAGGTCACCAGGTCCTGATCGTACAGCGAATATTTGCTCTCGCGCCCGACCACGCCGACATTGCCCTTATAGAGCTTCAAGCGCACGCGGCCGGTAACGAATTCCTGGCTCTTGTCGATCGCTGCCTGGAGCATTTCGCGCTCCGGCGCGAACCAGAAGCCGTAATAGATCAGTTCGGCATATTTCGGCATCAGCTCGTCTTTGAGATGCGCCGCGCCGCGATCGAGCGTGATCGACTCGATGCCGCGATGCGCCGCAAGCAAAATCGCGCCGCCCGGCGTCTCATACATGCCGCGCGATTTCATGCCGACAAACCGATTCTCGACGAGATCGACGCGGCCGACGCCGTGCGTCCGGCCAAGCGCGTTAAGTTGCGCCAGCAATTCGGCAGATTTGAGTTTTTTGCCGTCGACCGCGACCGGATCGCCGCGCTCGAAATCTATCGCGACATAACTGGGGTGATCTGGCGCCTTCTCCGGATCGACCGTGCGCGAATAGACATAGCTTGGGACTTCGCCTGCGGGATCTTCGAGCACTTTGCCCTCGGACGAGGTGTGCAGCAGATTGGCGTCTGTCGAAAATGGCGCTTCGCCGCGCTTGTCCTTCGCGATCGGGATTTGATTTTGTTCGGCGAAGGCGATGAGCGCTTCGCGCGACTTGAAATCCCATTTGCGCCATGGCGCGATGACTGTGACGTCGGGCTTGAGCGCGTAATAGGCAAGCTCGAACCGCACTTGGTCATTGCCCTTGCCGGTTGCGCCATGGGCGACGGCATCGGCGCCGACTTTTTCGGCAATCTCGATCTGCCGCTTGGCGATGAGCGGCCGCGCAATCGAGGTGCCGAGCAAATATTGCCCTTCATAGAGCGCGTTGGCCCGAAACATCGGGAACACGTAATCGCGCACGAATTCTTCGCGCAGGTCCTCGATGAAAATGTTTTGCGGCTTGATACCGAGCGCCAGCGCCTTCTGCCGCGCCGGTTCAAGCTCGTCGCCTTGGCCGAGATCGGCCGTAAAAGTGACGACCTCGCAGCCATAGGTCGTCTGCAGCCATTTCAAGATGATCGACGTGTCGAGGCCGCCGGAATAGGCCAGCACGACTTTTCGCACGTCTTTCTTGTTCACGCCGTCGGCGGGCATGGGAAAACCAAAAAATCTAACGCCATTTCGCTTAAAGCTGGACCATGCTTTAGCCACCCAAGCGCGCGCGGACTATAGGCATCAGCCGCCTCGGTGCAAGCGCCGTGTGTGATCAGGAGGCTTTTTTGGCCCGGCTGGCGAGCCGCCGCGCCGCGCCGGCAAGCCATTCACCGGCCCGGCCGAGGCGATCCTCGAGGGCCTTTTCGTCCAACCGCGTGGTCGGCCAGCGATAGATCAGGCCATGAACGGTCCAGACCAGGACGTACATCAGCACCCCGGCAAAGACGACGTCGGAGAAAAAATGCGCACCGGCGGCCATGCGCAGCGCGCCCAGGCTAATTCCGAAGGCGAGCGCCGCACCGTAGGCGGCGGCTTGCAACGGCGGCGGCGCCAGGGTTGCCGGCGCCAGCGTCCAAAAGGCGCCGGATGGCTCGCCGGCAATAAACGAGCAATTGTTTGGACAATCGCCGCGTGGATCCCACCACGGCTTAAAACGATATTCGCCGCCGAACTGTTGCACGTCGATCGGACGCGGGCGCGCCCAATGGTCTTTCAAGATCAGGTTGGTCACGAGCCCAGGGCCGAGCGCCAAAGTCGCGATTAAAAACAGCGCAGCCCGCGCCTCGATCAGCATGCGCCAATGCGGCCGAATGATCTTCACAACGATCGCCAGGAATGCCGGCAGCGCCAGAAGCGCAATGATGATCCGCGCTGCTGCGCGCGTGTGCTGCACCCACGGTTGGGCGTTGGCCGCAAACAAGTGCCGTGACGAATCAAAACCGATTGCGGCGAGGTCGAGATCGAGCTGTGGATCGACCGCGCAGAACAGGCCGAGCACGAAGCCGATACTCAGTGCGATAGTGAGCCCGGCGCGGTTCATGGGGTCACTTCCACGCCCCGGCACGGCGGCCGGCGATCAACCAATAGACCAGGCCGCCGGCAATTCCCGCCGCGGCGAATACTTCGCGGTTGCGAGCAAGGTCGCCGTCCGGCGCGGTCGGATAGCCGGCGAAATCGAGCCCATAGGCCATGGCCAGCGCTAGCGCGGCGCCGATCACGCCATAAATGACGGCCGAGCGCAGCGCCAATCCTTCCGCCAGCGCGATCACGAGGCAAGCCGGCAGAAACCCGACCGAAAAGATGATAATCGCCGCCACCCCGCTAATCCACCACAAGGCGGCCGATTGCGCAGCCGCCGAGTCCATACCGAGCCGCGTCGTCAGTTCGTTCCAATCGGGGGCAAAGGTACCGATGGTAAGCACGAGCGAGGCCGCGACGCAGGCCAGGGCATAGCCGAGAAGCGCCATCACAATGCGGCCAAGGACGGTCATGTGCGCCGCGCCGGCCTTAGTCGGTCATTGCCATGGCGCGCAGCGCCAGGCGCTCGCGTGCGGAGAGCTTCTCGCTTGCGCTTTTAAGCTGGCCGCAGGCAGCGAGAATATCGCGTCCGCGCGGGGTGCGCACCGGCGACGCATAGCCAGCGACGAAGACCACTTCGGAAAATTTTTCGATCTGGTCCCATTCGGAGCATTCATACGTGGTTCCAGGCCAGGGATTGAACGGGATCAGATTGATCTTGGCCGGAATGCCCTTGAGCAGGCGCACCAGCGCCTTGGCATCGGCAAGCGAATCGTTGATGCCCTTGAGCATCACGTATTCGAAGGTGATGCGGCGCGCGTTCGACAGCCCGGGATAATTTCGGCAGGCGTCAAGCAATTCGCGAATTGGGTATTTGCGGTTAAGCGGCACCAGTTGGTTGCGCAGCTCATCGGTGACCGCGTGCAGCGACACCGCGAGTATGGAGCCGATCTCGGCGCCGGCGCGCCCAATGTTCGGCACCACGCCTGACGTCGACAATGTGATGCGGCGCTTGGAAA
>DASZCJ010000081.1:0-2940 GCA_035943155.1 Xanthobacteraceae bacterium
GTATCATCTAGCGCTTTTTGTTTAGTCGCCGCATTCTGAACGGTAGCGATAGACAACGATTGCTCTGCGCTCTTTGGACAAATCAACAATATCTACGTGCTGCGATGCACAGTGCTTTGGGTCAATGAACGAAACCGATTCTCTAATCGGCCGTTTGGGGTCAAGCGCATTCAGACTTTCCACAGTCGCAGTGTCGATGTCGCTCGCGAGGCCGCTCTTCTCTCCGGAATCGGCACCAAGGGCCCTTCCAATATGGGATCCGAAGACGAGGTGGAACAATCTCGCGCGGTAGGGCGCTTGCGGCGGCGGCACGGCAATAGCCACACGGTAACGGGACGGATCGACCTGTCTGATGATCGAGGGGTCAACAACCTCGGTTCAGACAGGAGTATCCCATGACCGATGAGTGCATCAGCCCGTTGCGCCGGCGCATGATCGAAGACATGACGGTCCGCAATTTCGTGGTCAAGACGCAGACCGATTACATTCGGCGCGTCAAGAGCTTTGCCGTTTTTCTTGGGCGCTCGCCCGATACTGCGACCCGGGAAGATGTCCGACGCTACCTGCTGCATCTGGCATCGAGCGGAATGGGCGCGGCGACCGTCAACGGCACTGGCTCGGCGCTGCGGTTTCTGTTCGACATAACGCTCGATCGTCCCGACATTGTTAGACATCTGCCGGTTGCGCGCGAGCCGCGCAAAGCGCCGGTCATCTTGAGCCCGGAGGAAGTCGCCCGCATGTTGGCGGCGGCGCCTGGCGTCAAGTACAAGGCGGCGCTGAGCGTGGCCTATGGGGCGGGTCTGCGGGTGTCCGAAGTCGTTGCGCTGAAGGTGAGCGATATCGACAGCGCGCGGATGATGATCCGGATCGAGCAGAGCAAGCGCCGCAAGGATCGCTACGCAATGCTGTCGCCGCGGCTGCTCGACCTGCTGCGCGATTGGTGGCTGGTTTGCCGCTCGCGGGGCTGGTTGTTCCCGGGCCGCGATCCACTCCAGCCGATCACCACGCGTCAGCTTACCCGCGCCTGCCACACGGCTGCGCAGGCGGCCGGGATCGAGAAGCACGCGTCTCCGCATACGCTGCGGCACAGCTTCGCCACCCATCTCTTGGAGCAGAATGTCGATGTTCGCGTGATCCAAGTGCTGCTCGGACATACCAAGCTCGACACGACGGCGCGCTATACGCAGGTCGCGACCAATACGATCCGCTCGTCACCAGCCCGCTCGATCATCTCATCGGCAAGATCAAGAAGGACGAGCTGCCCGCTTGACGCGCGGCGCTGATGGCCCGTCCAGTTCTGGAGGTTGCGGACATCTTCCGCGACCACGGGCCCGCTTGGCGTAAAGCCAATGCTGGCCATGTGAGCCTCGGCCAGTTGAAGGTGATGTCGGCGATCGAGAGCTGCCGCACGGCGGCTCTCGGCGGGCATGTCATGCGCTGTGAGGATTGTTCGCACACGGCGGTCGCCTATAACAGTTGCCGCAACCGGCATTGCCCCAAGTGTCAGGGCTCGCAGGCGCTCGCGTGGATGGAGGAGCGCAACGCCGAGCTGTTGGCCGTTCCCTACTTCCACGTCGTGTTCACGCTGCCGGCGCGGATCGCCGCCATCGGCTACCAGAACAAGGCCGTCATCTACGATCTCCTGTTCAAAGCTTCCTCGCAGACGATGCTGACAATCGCAGCCGATCCCAAGCGTCTGGGCGTCAAGATCGGCTTCACCTCGGTGCTCCACACCTGGGGCTCCGCGATGACCCATCACCCGCATGTGCACATGATCGTGCCGGGTGGTGGGATATCGCTCGACGGCACACGCTGGATCGGCTGCCGTCCCAAATATCTCTTGCCGGTGAAGGTACTGTCGCGGCTGTTCCGCCGCCTGAAGCTGGAGATGCTTCTCGCCGCGCACGACGCCGGTCGCCTGCAGTTCTTCGGCGATCATGCCCACCTCGCCGACAAGACCGCGTTCAAGGCCTATCTCGCGCCACTGCATCGGACCAAGTGGTTCGTCTACAGCAAGTGGCCGTTCGCCGGCCCCGAGCAGGTGCTGGCCTATCTGTCCCGCTACACGCATCGGGTCGCGATCTCCAACAGCCGGCTCATCGCCGCCGACGCGACCGGCGTCACGTTCAGGTACAAGGACTACCGGATCAAGGGGCCCGGCCGCTACAAGATCATAACGCTCAAGCCGGGCGAGTTTATCCGCCGCTTCCTCATGCACGTCTTGCCAAACGGGTTCCACAGGATCAGGCACTACGGTCTGCTGGCGAGCGGCACCAAGGCCGCGACCATCGTACGGGCGCGTGAGCTGATCGCTGCGGCGGCACCTGCGCAAACCGCGCACCAGCCGCAGCCTCCCGATAGCGCCGCGGCGACAGACAAGCCGACCTACCCGTGCCCGTGTTGCGGCGGTCGCATGAACATCATCGAGACCTTCAAGCGCGGCGCGACGCCGCAATACCGACCGCCGCCGCCAACCGCGATCAGGATCGATACATCATGATCACGTTGTCCACGTCACAGATTCAAAATGTCGATCTTTCTCACGGGTCGTCGATCCGCCACGACGACGCTCGCGCAAATCCACGCTTACGATCTCAACTTGTGCACCGATCTTCATTGCTCAAGGCGGACACTTACGCGCGCAGCGCCCCGTTCATGCCCGGCAACGTCGTCGACCAACGCACTCATGGGTGTCGGCTGCCATCAGCCAGTTCGTCTGCCGCGCGCAAATCCCCATAGCGCCCGCGGCACGACCGCCTGCCACTTCCCGCGGTTTCGTTCATTGAAGGCTTTCGGACGCCGGCCCCGGTGCACGCCGCGTCGTCGCGATCGGCCGGCATCCGAAATTGGCCGCCGCAAAAAGCGCTTGAAACTCGTCCTCGGTCCGCTCGCGACCTCCGAGCATGACCAGCATGTGCATGTCCATCATCGTCCATAGCT
>DASZCJ010000082.1:0-7331 GCA_035943155.1 Xanthobacteraceae bacterium
CCGCCGACATCAACGAGTTCTGCCGCATCATCAATGACGGACTTGCCGAGCTGGTCGTCAAGGAAAAAGATCACTTCCCCGGCTGGGTGGCGCAGGTCTCGCTGGAAGCCTCCGACGCCGGCGCTGGCGAGGCAGAGCGCGCGCTCAAAAACGGCGCGCTCGGCGTGCAGATCTACACCAATGTCGCCGGCAAGCCGCTCGATCGGCCGCAATATGCGCCGTTCTGGAAAAAAATGAACGAGCTCGGCGCGCCGATCTGGCTGCACCCGGCACGCGGCGCCGAAGTGCCGGATTACATCGACGAAAAAAAGTCGCTCTACGAAATCTGGTGGACCTTCGGCTGGTCCTACGAAACCGCCTGCGCCATGATCCGGTTGGTCTATTCCAAGGTCATGGATACTTATCCCAACCTGAAAATCATCACGCACCATTTCGGCGGCATCGTGCCGATGCTCGAAGGCCGCATCGGCCCGGGCAACGACGTCATGGGCTCGCGCACCACCGACGAGGATTACGTCGCACTGCGCAAAAGTCTGAAGAAGCGGGTGCTCGATTATTTCAAGCAGGATTTTTGGGCCGACACGGCAGCCTTCACCGCGGTGCCGGCGACCAAGGCTGGCATGGAATTCTTTCCAATCGACAAGATCGTGTTCGCATCCGATTGCCCGTTCGATCCCGAAGGCGGGACGATGTATCCGCGCGAGACGCTAAAAATTCTGGATTCGCTCAAGCTCGACAAGGCGACCGCCGAGAAGGTGTTCTACAAGAACCTCGAGGCTGTCACCGGCAAGAAGCTGGTGAAGTAACTTGTTTGGACTAACTCATTCGATCGCCTGATAGGGGATTGAGAGCGATTCGTTTTTCCTCCCCCCTTGTGGGGGAGGGTTGGGAGGGGGGGCGCGACGTGATGTGGCAGCGTTGGCGCCTGCGTCTCTCCTTTTGACCCCCACCCCTAACCCCTCCCCACACGGGGGAGGGGAATTATAAGACATCCGCTTCTTATCCAAGTTTCCACTCCCTAAATCGTGGATGCCCGGTACAAAGCCGGACATGGCGCGCCAATATTTGCTAGCGTCACCCGACACGGACGCTGCACATGGACGCTGCACACTCCATCATCGCCGAAGCTTCGGACGCGACCGAGAAAGCCGCCGATAATGCCGGCCGCGTCACGCCCATAGCGGCCGACGACGTCGGGCGCGTCACCCCAATGATGGAGCAATATATCGAGATCAAAGCCGCCAATCCGGATTGCCTGTTGTTCTACCGGATGGGCGACTTCTACGAACTGTTTTTCGATGACGCCGAGGTGGCTTCGCGCGCGCTCGGCATCGTGCTGACCAAGCGCGGCAAACATCGCGGGGCCGACATTCCGATGTGCGGCGTGCCGGTCGAGCGCGCCGACGAATATCTGCACCGGCTGATCGCGCTCGGCCATCGCGTCGCGGTCTGCGAGCAGCTCGAAGACCCGGCGGCGGCGCGCAAGCGTGGCGCCAAGAGCGTGGTGCGCCGCGATGTCATCCGGCTGGTCACGCCGGGCACCCTGACTGAGGACTCGCTCCTTGACGCCAAGCGCAACAATTATCTCGCCGCGCTGGCGCGTAGCCGCGCTTCGGCGGGCGACGATCGCTTCGCACTGGCATGGATCGATATTTCGACCGGCGAATTCCGCGTCGTCGAATGCGATCGCGCCTCGCTCGCTTCGGTGATCGCGCGCATCGAGCCTGGCGAGATCATCGTCGCCGACGCGCTCTACGCCGATACCGAACTTGCCCCGACATTGCGCGCGCTGCCTGCCTTGACGCCGGTGACCCGCGACGTGTTCGACGGCGCGACGGCGGAACGCCGGCTGGCGGCATTTTTCGGCGTGGCGACCACCGCCGCGTTCGGCGCGTTCTCGCGCGTCGAATTGACGGCCGCCGCCGCCGCAGTGACCTATGTCGAGCGCACCCAGATCGGTAAGCACCCGCCGCTCTCGACGCCGCTGCGCGAAGCGACCGGCACGACGCTGGCGCTCGATCCCGCGACGCGGAGCAATCTCGAATTGTCCCGGACCCTCTCCGGCGAGCGGCGCGGTTCGCTGCTTGCCGCCATCGATCGCACGGTCACGCCAGCGGGCTCGCGGCTATTGGCGCAGCGGCTCGCGGCGCCGCTCACCAATCCCGCCGAGATCGCGCACCGCCTCGACGCGGTCGCCGTCTTCGCCGCCGAACCGGCGCTACGCAACGATATTCGCGCGCAGCTGCAAGGCGCGCCGGACTTGGCACGCGCGCTGTCGCGCATCGCCGTCGGCCGCGGCGGTCCGCGCGACCTCGCGGCGACCCGCGACGGCGTTTTTGCCGCGGCGGAATTCGAAAAGCGGCTCGCTTGCCTTGCCGAACTGCCGCGCGATCTTGCTCAACTGACAGAAGCGTTGCGCCAGGCCGACACCGCGCTCGCCGAGGAATTGCGCCAGGTGCTCGCCGATGAGCTGCCGGCCTCGCGCCGCGATGGCGGCTTTGTGCGCACGGGCTATGCGCCGGCGCTCGACGAAGCGCGCGCATTGCGCGACGAGTCGCGCCGCGTCATCGCCGGCTTGCAAGTCCGCTATGCCGAACTGACCGGCATCCGCGCGCTCAAGATCCGGCACAACAACGTGCTCGGCTATTTCGTCGACGTTTCGGCACAGCACGGCGACAAATTGATGGGCGCGCCGCTCAACGCCACCTTCATCCATCGCCAGACCACCGCCGGGCAAGTGCGTTTTACGACGACCGAGCTTGGCGAATTGGAAGCGAAAATTGCCACCGCCGCCGAACGCGCGCTGGCGCTCGAGTTTGAAATCTTCGAGCGGCTGGCAGCGGCGGTCGCGGCGGCCAGTGCGACAATCAAGGAGGCCGCAAACGCCATCGCCGCGCTCGATGTGACCTGCGCGCTGGCAGCGCTGGCGATCGAACGCGATTACGTGCGTCCCGCGGTCGACGACAGCCTTGCTTTCGCGATTGGCGGCGGCCGTCATCCTGTGGTCGAACAAATGTTGGCGCGCGATGGCGGGCCGTTCGTCGCCAATGATTGCGACCTCTCGCCGCCGCCTGAAGAGGAAACTGGCCGCATCTGGATCGTGACCGGCCCCAACATGGCGGGGAAGTCGACCTTCCTGCGCCAGAACGCGCTGATCGCCATTCTGGCGCAGATCGGCAGTTTTGTGCCGGCGCGCGCCGCACATATCGGCGTGGTCGACCGGCTGTTCTCGCGCGTCGGCGCGGCCGACGATCTCGCGCGCGGGCATTCGACCTTCATGGTGGAAATGGTGGAGACCGCGGCGATCCTCAATCAGGCCGGCGCGCGTTCGCTCGTCATCCTCGATGAGATCGGCCGCGGCACCGCGACCTTCGACGGCCTGTCGATCGCCTGGGCGACGATCGAGCATCTGCACGAAACCAATCGCTGCCGTGCCTTGTTCGCCACGCACTTCCACGAAATGACGGCGCTCGCCGCGAAACTGCCGCGGCTGCACAACGCCACCATGCGGGTCAAGGAATGGCACGGCGACGTGGTTTTTCTTCATGAAGTCATCGCCGGCGCCGCCGATCGCTCCTACGGCATTCAGGTGGCGAAGCTTGCCGGCCTGCCACCGAGCGTCATCGAGCGCGCCAAGACCGTATTGGCGCGGATCGAAGCGGAAGACCGCGTCTCGCCGGCGCGCCGGCTGATCGACGATCTGCCGCTGTTTGCGGCGGCGCAAAGTGGTGCGCCCACGCCGACAAAGGATTCCGCACTGACGGCGGTGGTGGAAGCGCTCGCGGCGCTCAATCCCGACGAGATGTCGCCGCGCGATGCGATCGAAGCGCTGTACGCGCTCAAGGCGCAACTCGGCAAAGCGAAGTCTTAAGCACTGGATGAGATTTAATTGGATCGTCAGCCGTTCGCAGAACCGCGTCGCTTCGCTCGCCTATGGCGGGCATCCACGTCTTAAAGCTGGGCTAAGACAAAGACGTGGATGGCCGGAACAAGTCCGGCCATGACGAGCTGTCGGTTCGATGCGGGTCAGCCGGGCCAACCTTTCCTTAGAAAGCGCGTCAGCGGACCCACCTCCGCACCGCAACGAGCATTCCGCTCCAGGCGATCGCGATGCAAAGGCCGATCGCCAGCGCCAGCCACGCGCCGAGCGGTTCGGCGAGATAATGCACCGCCAGAAAACCCAGCGTCAGGCCGATAAACGCCACCTGGGCATGCGCCATCACGCTCGCGGTCGCCTTGCCGCCGACGCGCGGATGCAAAATCACGATCGAGCTGCAGAGAATGATCGGGAACAGCGCGAACATTCCTGACGCGAACGAGCCGATACTGTGGCTCGCCGTGGTCACGATGGCGACCACGGCGGCGGCGGCCGCCGCGCGCAGCGGGATATCGAGTGGCGTGCGTAGGAATTTCTTTGGCGGTGCCGAGCTGCGGTAGCGCCAGCTCAACGGAATAGTGACTGCGTACACCGCCGCGTTGAGGGCAAGCGCGCTGGCCGGCGTCCAGTTCACTTGGCGCAGCAACGCCGCGGCGCCAAACCAGACTAGCAGCGACACGCCGAGGCTGAGCACGAGCCCATGCCGCTGCGCCAGCATAGCGTAGACGGCGGCAAAGACCGATACGGCGGCGCCGATCGCCATGCTGCCGACCGCGCTCGCCGCGATGAAAGCCGGCGGGTGTTCGATGGCGAGAATGACATAAGCGGCGCCGGCCGCTGTCGGCAGCGCGGCAATCATCGCACCGATGAATGCGCCGGAGCGCTCGACCACGAGCGAAGTGACGACGACGACGGTCGCCGTCAGCGCCATCTTCAGAGCGAGTTCGAACCAGAATAATAACGACATGGTCGGCGCAGTCTTCGTCGCAGGGGAATTTTACTCCCCTCCCCACCGCAAGCGGGCGGAGGGAAATAAAAATGCGCCGTGAGAAACGATTCGACTAGGCCCGGGTATTGGACGCCCTCACCTCCGCTGCAGCCTGATCTCAACCGGCGGGCCGTTGCGGATCGTCTGATAGACCACGCAATAACGCTCGGTGAGCTTGAGCAGCTGGTCGAGCTTGTCTTGCGGCGCGTCGGTATCGAGCTCGAAGCGCAGCCGGATTTGCGCGAAGCCGACCGGGGCGTCCTTAGCGACGCCGAGCGTGCCGCGAAAATCGAGATCGCCTTCAGCGGCGACTGTGCCGGAGCAGAGCGGAATATCGAGCGCGGTCGCCACCGCTTTGAGCGTCACGCCGGCGCAGGCAACCAAAGCTTCCAACAGCATGTCGCCGGAACAAAGCTCCAGCCCAGAGCCGCCGGTGGCCGGATGCAGTCCAGCTACCGCCAGCGCGCGGCCGGTTTCGACCTTGCACGCGATATTGCTGTCGTCGAGCGCGCCTTTGGCCTTAAGCGTGATCAGGCCGGCTTTGGGATCGGCCTTGTAGCGGTCCTTGATCGGCGCCTGCAGCGCGCGCAAGCTTGCGGAGTCCATGAGAGGTCCTTTCGTATCAGATACCAGGAGTCAGTAATCAGGTATCGGTAATCAGATAACACATAGCGCTCTGAGTTCTGACTACCGATACCTGATTACTGACTCCTGCTACCACCACATCGCCGCGCCGGCCTCCGCTTTCTGCTCGTCGTCCGCGCCGATTGCGGTGCGATCGAGCGAGCGGTCGAGCGCGGCGAGAACGCGGCGTTTGACGAAATCGAACGCCGCGGATTGGCGGTCGCGCGGTCGCGGCAGGTCGACCGCGATCTCATCGAAAATGCGGCCCGGTCGCGGCCGCATCACCATGATGCGATCGGCCAGCACGATGGCCTCATCGACGTCATGGGTGACCAGCATCAGTGTAGGCTTGGCGTCGGCCCACAGATCGAGCAGATGATCCTGCAAGTCGGTCCGGGTGAAAGCGTCCAGTGCCGAGAACGGCTCGTCGAGCAGGAGCACTTCCGGACGCGGCACCAGCGCCCGCGCGATGGCGACGCGTTGCGCCTGGCCGCCGGACAATTCGCGCGGCCACACGCCGGCCTTGTCGGCGAGGCCGACGCGCCTGAGCGCGGCGGCGACGCGCTCCGCCCGCTCCGGCTTCGGCCGGTCGCCGAGACCAAAGCCGACATTGTCGGCGACTTTCAGCCACGGCAGCAAGCGCGGCTCCTGGAAGATGACGCCGATCTTCTCATGCGGCGCGCTGATCGGCTCGCCGTCCAAGAACACCGCGCCCTCGCTGGCCGGATCGAGTCCGGCGATGGCGCGCAACAGGGTCGATTTTCCGCAGCCCGAGCCGCCGATCACGGCGACGATCTCGCCAAGCTCGACCGCAAGCGACACGCCGCCGAGCGCGTGCACGCCGTTGGGATAAGTCTTACCGATTCGATCAAGCACGAGCATGGCGATGCTAAAGCTTTTTTCGCTCATTCCCGCGCCGGCGGGAATCCAGCACAAAATTGCGCGGTGCTTTGATGCGTTCTGGGTCGCCGCTTTCCGCCTTCGCGCTGTGCGCTTCGGTGGACTTCAAACCCGCCGAAGCTCGTCCAGCGAGCGTAGGCGGGCCGCGGCGACGAGCGGTCAAAACTGTCACGGGATCACTCCGCTCGCACCACATCTTCCCAGCGCAGGAATGGCGCCGCAACGAGCGCGATCAGCCAATCGGTAGCCTTGCCGACAATCGCGAAGGCGACGATGGCGGCGACGATTTCGGCTGGCTTGCCGAGCTGCTGGCCGTCGATCAACAGATAACCGAGACCCTCGGAGGCACCCATGAGTTCCGCGGCTACCACGAACATCCAGCCGAGCCCCAACCCCGAGCGTAACGAAATCACATAGGCCGGCAGCACGGCCGGCAGCAAAATCCGCCGCACCATCGCGAAATCGGACAACCGGAAGGCGCGGCCCACTTCGACCAACTTGCGATCGACCGATTGGATCGCGCCCATCAGACCGAGATAGACCGGAAAAAATACGCCCACCGCGATCAGCGTCACTTTCGAGGCCTCGAAGATCCCGAGCCAGAGGATGAACAGCGGTACCCAGGCAATCGACGGAACCGCGCGCAGCGCCTGCAGACTGGGATCGAGCAGGCGCCGCAGCGTCGCCGAATAGCCGGTCGCCGCGCCGACGAGCGTCGCGACCACGGCACCAGAAACGAATCCAGCGGCGACCCGCGACAAGGTCACCAAAGTGTCACGCTGCAATTCGCCGGTGCGGGCAAGTTCGACGAAAGTCCAGAAGATGACGGACGGCGGCGGCGCCAACCGCCCGCTCGTCCAGCCGAGCCGCACGATGATTTCCCATGCCAACGCCAGCGTCACCGGCACAATCAGACCTAAAGCCGGCCGTATGAACCGCGTG
>DASZCJ010000083.1:0-4905 GCA_035943155.1 Xanthobacteraceae bacterium
CCGGCAGGCCGCGCTGCACCTCGGATTGGCTGTAAAGGACTCGCCGCGCCCTATCCAGTACCTCGGTTGATAGATCGGTCGCGAGTATTTCAATGCGTCATCCGACCATCTCGCTTGCCATTTCATTGAGGCATATAGCGAGTGAATAGGGCTCTTGTCCGCTGGTGGCAGCCGCACACCAGATGCGGATCACACCCGTTTTGCGCCGCGCAGCGAGCAGTGTCGGGATGATTGTGTGGCGGAAATGTTCAAACGGAGTCTTGTCACGAAAGAAAAACGATTCATTTGTCGTCATCCCTTCGACTACGGAGGCCATGAGGCCCGCATCGCAGCCGGTTCGTACAAATTCGGCGAGGGTCTTCATCCTGCGTTGCGGGCGAGCGACAGCAGACGACTTTCGACGAGATAATGCTTGTCAACGTCTGACCACCGGCCTGGGTGATCACCACGAAGCCGCGTCGGATGTGTGGGATGGGTTTCGTGCACCTGACCGGCTATTCGGAAGGGTTTAATTTCAGTTGCGCAATAGGCGAGTATTCCCCGGAAAGCTCGCGGGTTTCCTCAACAGGCGGTTACGACCACCGTATCGGCTTGGATTGTGGCCGTAATCGCAAGTCCGCAATCGCGGGCCAAAATGCCCGTATAGACCGGCTGAATGGCATGGGCATTAACCGGCTCCGCAGGGCTGCCGGCAAGAAGGTCGGCCGTGGCAGGCCCCAGACGGGCATTGAGCCCGCGGGCACTGACCTGATAGCCCTCGCTCATCGCCTCAGCCGTTAGCGTTCCGCCCCGCGGAATGGTCCCGCCGGCGACCAGCAGCATATTGAGAAGAAGTTTTGCGCGGTTCTTCGCAACCAGCTCGCGTGGCAAGTTCCATACGAGCGTAGTCTTGCCGTCCTCAAGAAGACCCCGCGCGACCTTCTCGGCGTCACCGAGCTCGATTTGCGCACCCGCTGACCCCGCCGCGCCGAACGCCAGACGGCAAAATTGCAGTTTGGCCGAAGCTTGAGTCGCGCTTTTCTTAATCAGGTCGAGCGCAAATGTCTTGGTTTCTTCATCCTTGTCCTCCTCCATCACTTCAAGTCCATTGATGATGGCGCCGACCGGGCTGATCAGATCGTGGCAGAGCCGCGAGCATAGGAGCGCCGCAAGGTCGAGAGCGCCGATAGTCAGGGGACCAGTCATGCGGTCGGACATCAATGCCTCCGCGGCAGGAGAAACAGTTAGCCGTCCGTGTCATAGCGCGTGTGATTCGGCAATCGTACACTAGTGTCCCGATGCCGAAGTTCGCACACTTTGTCGGCACGCTCTCATGCGAACTTCGGCATCAAAGGGACACTACCAACTATATAATTCTAGTGCGGTTTTCGGATTTGAAGGTCCTATGGAGAGCTTCCGACTGAGCTGTAGGAACTTCAAATCCACCGCACTAGTATCCCAATGCCGAAGTTCGCACGCTGTGTCGGCACGCTCTCATGCGAATTTCGGAATCAAGGACACCCTGCAAATATATAATTCTAGTGCGGTTTTTAGATTTGAAGGTCCTATGAAAGCTTCCGACTGAACGATAGGAACTTCAAATCCACCGCACTAGCGCGGAGCGTGCTAAACGCATCGCGGCCTTTGGCAGGCGCGGCTCTAAGGAAAAACACCCGTGGCCCTTTTCGACATTGCCGGATGCTCCGCGCTTATCGATGACATGACGGCAATTGCCGCGCACGCCGCGGCGGCCATTCGGCAAATGAACGTCACGTCACTGCGCCGCAAGGCCGACGGATCCCCAGTAACGGCAGCGGATGAAGCTGCCGAAGCGGTGATTTGGCAGGGTCTCGAAGATCTTGCGCCCGCTATTCCGATCGTCTCGGAAGAACGTTCGGCGCAGAATAAACCGCACACCCTGGCACTCGAAAGCCAAACCTATTTCCTGGTCGATCCCCTCGACGGCACACGAGAATTCATCGCAGGCCGCGACGAATTCACTGTCAACATTGCGCTGATCAGCGCCGGCGCACCGATCCTTGGCGTCATCGCGGCGCCGGCCGCTGACGTGACCTGGCGTGGGATCGTCGGGCGTGGAGCCGACCGTGTCCCGCTTCGCGGCAAAGGCCAGCCGGTTGCCATCAGAACGCGGGCGCGCCCCGTAAACCCTCTGATCATGGTCAGCCGCTCGCACCTGGATGACCGCACGAAGGCCTACCTTGCTCGCCTGCCGCACGGTTTGCCGCAGCCCTGCGGCTCATCCATCAAATTTTGCCGAATTGCCGAAGGAGCCGCCGACCTTTATCCGCGGCTTGCGCCTACCCATGATTGGGACGTCGCCGCCGGGCATGCAATCGTCGTAGCCGCAGGTGGAGATGTCAGAGCGGCCGACGGTTCCGCGCTGGTTTATGGTGGCCCCAATCGCCTTATTTCGGATTTCATCGTCCGCGGTGACCCGAACAAGGACTAACGATACCGCCAGGCCAATGGCCTTCATCAGGACCCGGCCAAATCCTTCCGTTTTCGCCGCGCTGCCGTCATAGTTGCGCCCAAGGCTGCGCCTGATTCGTGGCATGGCGCCTTTCGGGCGGCCCGATCGGGCCTGGGCTAAGGGGGTCCCTGATGAACTTCGCTGGACGCGTCGCTGCTTCGGCAGTCGTTTCGGCCGCTGCCTTGGCAGTACTGGCCGCCCATTATTTAATTGGGATTGCTGCCGCACAGAGCATCCCGCCGCAGCCGCCGCCTACCGCGGTGGCTCCTGCCCCGCCGCCGACGCCGGCAAACCAGTTCTCCTCGAACGAACTGGTCGACGCTGGCCATCGATTCTTTGGCGGTGTCTCCCGCGGTCTAGCCATGATCGTCGAAAAGGCGGTCAGCCAGTGGGGGCAACCAAACGGCTACATTCTGGGCGAAGAAGCTAGCGGCGCTTTTGTTGGCGGCCTGCGTTATGGCGACGGCACGCTCTACACCAAGAACGCCGGCGATTTACGTGTGTTCTGGCAAGGGCCGAGCATCGGCTTCGATGCTGGCGCTGACGGGGCGCGCACGATGATGCTGGTCTACAATCTGCCGCGCACCGAGGCGATTTTCGAGCGCTTCGGCGGCATCAACGGTTCCGCCTATTTCATTGGCGGCTTTGGCATGACCGCGCTGGTCGCCAACAACATCACCGTCGTGCCGATCCGCTCGGGGGTGGGTCTGCGGCTCGGCGCTAATCTCGGCTACCTCAAATTCACCACTCGGCCGACGTGGAACCCGTTCTGACGCATCGATTCCCGAACGCAGGCGCCCTGAGCCATTGAAAAGGTGGCGCAGCGGGCAAACTCGGGTTAGGTTAATCGCGTCGCACTGGGGTGCCGTCTGCGGAAAATCGCATGGTTAATGCTGGCCTGGTTTGCGGCGTGACTTTCCGACGGCGCAGCGGTTTTTTAAGACGAAGCGGGTAAAGCGTAGCGTCATGATCGAATCGGTCATGTATTTCGGGATCGGGTTCTTGGTCGCGGCCCTGCTCGGTCTTTTGTTCGTTCCGCTCGTGCATAATCGCGCCGTGCGACTGACTATGAAGCGCCTGGAAGCGTCAACGCCGCTTTCGATCGCCGAAATCCGCGCCGACAAAGACCAGCTTCGCGCCGAATTCGCGATGTCGACCCGACGCCTCGAAATGAGCGTCGAGAAGATGAAAGCGAAGACAACCACTCAGCTTGCCGAACTTGGCAAGAAAACCGACGCCATCAATCAGCTCAAGAAAGAACTGGGCGAGAAGACCGCAACGATTTTTGCGCTCGAAGCGCGCGACAAGACACTGCGCGATCAATTGCGCGCCACCGAGGAAGAATTTCAGATCAAATCGAGCGCGCTACGCGAAGCGGAACGCCAACTCGCCGACAAGGAAGCAGAACTAACGAAACTATTGGGCGAACTAGGCGACCGCTCGCTGCTCGCGGACAGTCAGCGTGCCGAGATTGCTGCGTTACGTGCTCAGGTCGAAGCCTTGAAAGCCAGCGTTGCCGACTACGAAGGTGCGGTGGCCGAAGCCGAGCATCGCCTCGCGCGCGAACGTGCCGACGCCGAAGCGGCGACAAAGGAATTAGCTGAAGCACGCGCTAAGCTTGGCGACCTTGGCACCCGAGTCAATGAATTGGAGCGCCAGCTCTTCGTGCAGCAAACCGAAGCCGAGGTCCTCAACCGCCGCGTCCACGAGCTCGAGTCACGGCTCGGCGAACAAGGCCGGCTGCTCGCCGAGCGCGACTACCAGGTCGATCGTATGCGCAGCGAAATCGAAGCCGCGCGCAAGACCGAGGCCGATCTGCGCAGCGAACTGGCGAGTTCGGGCAGCCGGTCGAACACAGCGGTCGACCGCTTCCGCGGCGAAGTCACACAGCTCGAGGTTCAGCTGAACGCGGCGATTGAAGAGCGCACAAAACTGCAACGTGAGATCGGCACGATGAAGCGCGACACCGAGTCGACCTGGGCAGCAGAGCGCGTCGAGAATGCGCTTTTGCGCGAGCGCATTAACGATGTTGCCGCCGAAGTCGCGCGGTTGACCGCAGCGCTCGAGGGTCCCGGCTCGCCGATTGAAACCATGCTGGTCGAGGCATCGGGCGACAGCCGCGGTGCAGACGCGGCCAAGCATGCCCGTGAACAGGCGCCTTCGCAAAACGGCGACAGCGCGGCTGAGAGTAGGAATACGCTAGCTGATCGCATCCGCGCGCTGCAATCGACCGCGTCTCGCGCCGCCTCGACCAACTAACCTTCCTTGACACCCGCAAGCACCGCACCTTAAATCCGCGCACCGGGCGCTTAGCTCAGCGGGAGAGCGTTCCCTTCACACGGGAGAGGTCGTAGGTTCAATCCCTACAGCGCCCACCACGCAATCCACTGTGTTCGGTCATTTTTTGCGCCGTTGACAGTGCCGTCCGGCAACTC
>DASZCJ010000084.1:0-2055 GCA_035943155.1 Xanthobacteraceae bacterium
TTCACTTCCGGCGTGTCTTGCGGACAGAAGATCGTGGTCTTGATGCCGGCATGGCTGGCATAGGCGGCGAGCGCGGCGCCGGCGTTGCCGTTGGTCGGCATCGCCATGTGCTTGACGCCGAGCGCCTTCGCCATCGACACCGCCATGACCAGCCCGCGCGCCTTAAACGAGCCCGTCGGCAAGCGGCCTTCGTCCTTTACCAGAAGCTCGCCGCCGCCAAGCCTGTACGCGAGCTTGCGCATCGGCACGATCGGCGTCATCGCTTCGCCGAGGCTGACAATGTCGTCGCTGCGGCGAACCGGCAACAATTCGCGATAGCGCCACAGGTCCGGCGTGCGGCGCGCCAGCACGTCTTTACTCAGCGTTTTGCGCACCCCGTCGAGATCGTAGCGGACCAGAAGCGGCTTGCCGGCGCGAGACAGATAATGAATAGCGTCCGCGGCATGGCGCTCGCCGGTGGCTGCGCATTCGAGGTGGGTGACAAAAGTGTTGCGTTCGGCCGTTAAATTGTCGTCGTAGCGCAAGTACGGCCTCCGGCAGTGGCGGGACGTCGGAATATGGGCCGGATTAGCAATCCCGGAGCACCTTCACAATCCCGTCACGCCTGCCTATAAATTAGCGCCCAACGCCGCACGGGCGGCATGTGAGTCGAGGTGGGAGCGTCGTCTTGAACGCTCATGTATCGCAAACCGGCTGGCCGGCGCTGGTCTTGAACGCCGATTTCCGCCCGCTGAGCTATTACCCGCTATCGCTATGGTCGTGGCAAGACGCGATCAAGGCGGTGTTCCTCGAGCGGGTCAATATCGTCGCCAATTACGATCGGGCGGTGCGCAGCCCGAGCTTGGAGATGAAGCTGCCCAGCGTCGTCTCGCTGAAGACCTTCGTCAAACCCTCGACCCATCCGGCTTTCACGCGGTTTAACGTCTTTCTGCGCGACCGTTTCTCTTGCCAATATTGCGGGACGCGCGACGATCTCACCTTCGATCATCTCTTGCCGCGTTCGCGCGGCGGGCACACGACCTGGAACAATGTCGTGGCGGCGTGTTCGCCGTGCAATTTGCGCAAAGGCAATATGACGCCCGAAGAGTCCAAGATGTGGCCGTCGCAGCGGCCGTTCCAGCCGTCGGTGCAGCACTTGCACCGCAACGGCCGGCTGTTCCCGCCGAATTATCTGCACGACAGCTGGCTCGATTATCTCTACTGGGATACCGAGCTCGATCCGTAAGCAGTACAAAATTGACTACGTCGTCATGCCCGCGCTTGTCGCGGGCATCCACGTCTTAAACGCTGCGCGAACCAAAACGTGGATGGCCGGAACAAGTCCGGCCATGACGGGAGAGCGTGCCTAGCGGCGCACGCGGCCCCCTTCTCCCCCGCTTGCGGGGGGAGAAGGGCTAGCGGAATGTTTTGTCGCTTACGCCTCGCGATACCGATAGCCGTGACTGCTCAGGCGATAGCCGGGCTCGGCTCGGCCTCTTTTTCCGGTGTGCCGTTGCGCTTACGGGCCGAATCAACACCGACGTGAGAAGCAGCCTGTGAACGGACAAAGGGTGCGCGGCGCGTATCGGCGATGTTGTCGTCGCGCCGTGAGCTTCCCTCGAACCGCGCATTCTCCTCAATCGCCAGCGAGCGGTGGAAGATGTCGCCTTCGACATTCGCTGTGCTGTTGAGCCGCACGCGATTGGCGCGGATCGTTCCCTTGACGCGGCCGCCGACCGTCAAGTCCTCGGCAACGACGTCACCTTCGACCTCGGCCCCCTCGGCAATCAGCACCGTCGAGGCCTGCAGCTCGCCTTGCACGCGGCCGAGAATTTTGACCGTTCCCGAACCGGTAATCTTGCCGGTCAGCGTCATGCCGGCGCTGATCGACGAAACCTCGTTTGCGGATTGCGGTTCCGCTGCTGGCGCGGCTACCGGGAAGCGCTGCAATTGCTGCACCGGCGCCGGTGATCGCAGCTCGTCCGGCAGAACGACGTCCTTGGTCTTTCCAAACATTCCGTACTCCTCTGGTTACACTGGTGTTGGAGGCTTTTGTTTCAAGTGGCGTAGTAGATG
>DASZCJ010000085.1:0-3147 GCA_035943155.1 Xanthobacteraceae bacterium
CCACATGGTGGCGATCCAGGAGAAGATCTTCACCCCTGTCGGCACCGCGATCACCATGGTCGCGGCGATGAAATAAGCCTGCACGCTCGCCGACATGCCGACGTTGTACATGTGGTGCGCCCAGACGACGAAGCCGATGCCGCCGATCGCCACCATCGCATAGGCCATGCCGAGATAGCCGAAGACCGGCTTGCGCGAGAACGTTGCCACGATCTGGCTGACCATGCCGAAGCCGGGCAGGATGAGGATGTAAACCTCGGGGTGACCGAAGAACCAGAACAAGTGCTGGAACAGAAGCGGATCGCCGCCGCCATCGGGCGTGAAGAAAGTCGTGCCAAAATTGCGATCAGTGAGCAGCATCGTGATCGCGCCGGCCAATACCGGCAATGCCAGCAATAGCAAGAACACCGTCACCAGAATGGACCAGACGAACAGCGGCATTTTGTGCAGCGTCATGCCAGGCGCGCGCATGTTGAAGATCGTGGTGATGAAGTTGATCGCGCCGAGAATCGACGACGCGCCGGCGAGATGGATCGAGAGGATGACGAAATCCATCGCCGGACCGGGATGGCCGTAAGTCGACAACGGGGCATAGATCGTCCATCCGGTTCCCGCGCCGTTGGTACCGGGCTCGCCCTCGACAAACATCGAGGTCAACAGCAGGGCGAAGGACGCCGGCAACAGCCAGAACGAAATGTTGTTCATGCGCGGGAACGCCATGTCCGGCGCGCCGATCATCAACGGCACCATCCAGTTGCCGAAACCGCCGATCATCGCTGGCATGACCATGAAGAAGATCATGATCAGTCCATGCGCGGTGACGAACACATCGAACGTGTGAGTCTCGTGAAAGATCTGCAGGCCCGGATACATCAACTCGGCGCGGATCGCGATCGACATGGCGCCGCCGATCAGGCCGGCCATGAGCGCGAACACCAGGTACATCGTGCCGATGTCCTTGTGATTGGTCGAATAAAGAAAGCGCCGCCAGCCGTGCGGGATTTCGTGCGCTTCCCCATCGCCGTGCGCGGCGTGTGCCATCGTATCCATTGCCAATTCCTTCGTGTCTGCGACCGTTATCGAGCCGCAGAAGTTTCGGCCGCGGCAACCGCATTGTGCGTGGCGCTGTTGTCGCTACCGTATTTCTGCTTCGCGCTGTTCAGCCAAGTATCGAAATCGTTCTGATTCACGACCCGCACCGCAATCGGCATAAAGGCATGGTCCTTGCCGCATAGCTCCGAACATTGGCCGTAGAACATGCCTTCGCTGGTGGCCTTGAACCAGGTTTCGTTGATGCGCCCCGGAATCGCGTCCATGCGAATACCGAACGACGGTACCGTGAACGAGTGGATCACATCGGCGCCGGTCACCAGCACGTGCACAACCTTATTGACCGGGACCACCATCTCCTTGTCGGCGGTAAGGAGCCGCAGCTGCCCGGGCTTGAGGTCCTTGTCTTGAACCATCAGCGAGTCGAACTCGAAATTGCCGTTGTCGGGATAGCTATAGCTCCAGAACCATTGCTTGCCCGTGACCTTTACCGTCAGATCGGGCTTGGGCACTTCGAGCTGGACGAACAACAGCCGAAACGACGGCACCGCGATCAGCGCCAGGATGATGACCGGAACGATGGTCCAGAGAATCTCGATCGGGGTGTTGTGAGTCGTGCGCGAGGGTGTCGGATTGGCGCGGGCGTTGAAGCGCAAAATGACAATGAGAAGCAGCGCGAGCACGAAGACGGAAATCACCGCGATGACCCAGAGCAGGAAAAAATGGAAACCGGCGACGTCCGCCATCACTGGGGATGCCGAGTCCTGCAGATCCATTTCCCAGGGCGTCGGCTGCCCGAGCCCGGCCCATGCCGTCCCGATGCTGGCCAGGATACTGACCAGGATACCGACCAGGATGCTAGCCGTGCCCGCGCCGGCGCGTAATGCGATGACGGCCAAACGTAACAACGCCTTCATGCCCTTTTCTCTACTCCCTGGTGCTGATCTTGGTCGCGGCCGCTGGCGACGAGCGAAAATCCTGCTTTCGACGCGAACTGCCACGGTATGACGCCACCCGCTTTGGCGAGCTTTGTCCCGCGGCGCGATGTCCCTGGCAGGCTTCGCCGCGACAAGGGAATTCCGGTTCCTCCAAACCACAAATCGAGGACTGCTGCAATGCACTCATCATCGCATGTGCAAGCTGCGAAGAGCCCGTATTCTCCTGTGACAAGCGGCCGCCACAGAGGGATTGCACGACCTTGCCTCGACCTTGGCGGGGCCACAATGGCTTGACTTTGATGGTCCTTGACACGACAGGCTCACCCTGTAGGCAGGGCGCGGCAGCCGGATCACACCGCACGATTAGCGCTGGCAAGTCTGCCGGGGGGCGGTTTGGCCGCGGACCGAGGTAGTCCATGATTGCACAAAGAAAAAGCGGCCGGACAATCCGGCAATTGGCCGCCGTGCTGTCGGCCGCTTCCGTTTTCGTTGTTGTTGCGACAGTGGCCGATCAGGCCAGCGCCCAAGGCGCGGTCAAATCCGTTCATGGCGATTGGCAGATCCGTTGCGATACGCCGCCCGGCGCACAAGGGGAGCAATGTGCGCTAATGCAAAGCGTGACGGCGGAGGACCGGCCGAATATCGGGCTCACGGTCATCGTGCTCAAGACCTCGGACCAGAAGAGCCGTTTGATGCGGGTGGTGGCCCCGCTTGGCGTCTTGCTGCCGTCCGGCCTTGGTCTCAAGATCGACAATCAGGACGTCGGTCGCGCCGGTTTCGTGCGCTGCCTGCCGAGCGGTTGCGTGGCCGAAGTGGTGATGGACGATAATTTGATCAAGCAATTGCGCAGCGGGCAGACGTCGACCTTCATCATTTTTCAGACGCCGGAGGAAGGAATCGGCTTCCCGATGAGCTTGAAGGGATTCGGCGAAGGCTACGACCAACTGCCTTAAGCTAGGGTCAAAACTCATTATTTGCGCGGCCGCGCGCCTGGGCATTTCGGCCGCTGGCTAGGCGTGAGGAGCGATGTGATCTACATGATCATCAGCGACGAACAACAACGCCAGCGGCCGAAAGGTCCGCGTCCTTTCAGGTTGCGGCGAAAATCGCCGCCGGGTTCGTCGAAGGGCTCGACCGTATGGTCGATACGCTCTTCGCC
>DASZCJ010000086.1:0-3004 GCA_035943155.1 Xanthobacteraceae bacterium
GCGGCGATCGGCGATCTCGACGAATTCACGCGGCTGTCGCGCGATTTCCATCTCGCCGTGGCCGAGGCCTCGCACAATCGGGTCATTCTGGTGCAGCTCATCTCGCTTGAGCACGTCTCGTGGCCGCGCCGCAACGTCACCGCCACGACGAAACTGGCAAGGCACATCCTGGACATTCACACCAAGCTTGCCGACTTGATCGAGCTTCGCGATCCGAGCGGGGCACGCGCCTTGATGGACGATCACGTCAAGATGATCCGTGCGCGTCGCGTTGCCGAGCGCGGCCAAGGCGGCCAAACGCGGCGCAACGGTCACTTCAACACCTGCTGACAACAAGGGAGAACGTCATGGCAAAATTCATCATCGAACCGCATTTCCGCCTGCAGGAATGGGTGGCGGAAGAGAAAGGCTACTTTCGCGACGAGGGCCTAGAGTACGAATTTCGCGAACTGGTGCGTGCAACCGGCGGCAAGATTCACGACAAGGGCGACAAAGTCGGAGCGTTCCAGTCGTTCGAGGAAGGCCGCAAGTCCAATGTGAGCTGCGCTTGCCACTGGACCGTCAATGTCGCGGCGTCCAAGGGCATCGGCCGCATGTATACCGACGTATATTCGGTGTCGCCTGCCGGCATTTACGTGCCACCCGATTCAGCGGTGAAATCGCCGGCCGATCTAGCCGGCGTGCCGATTTCGGTCGGTTATCAATCCGGCAGCCATTATGCGACCGTACAAGCGCTGGAACCTTATCTCAAACCCGACCAGATCAAGCTGAACTTTGCCGACGGCATGTTGTTCAAGCGCATGGAACGGCTCATCGACGGCAATACGCCGGCGGTCAGCCTGTTCAGCGGCCCGTATTACTTTGTCGAGCAGCTCGGTTTCCGCAAAGTCATCGACACGACCTTCATGATCGCCACGATGATCCATGGCGACCCCGATCCGGAAGGTTTACGAAAATTCTTCCGCGCGCTGCGCCGGGCGCAACGCGACATCGACCTGCGGCCGGAGCTGTACACGCATTATTATAAAAATGAATTCCCCCAGCGCTTCCATGCCCTGATGGATACGCGGCGCTGGGGGCCTGGTGAACGCCTGGTGTTCGAGCCTTACACCAAGGAAGTGTACGAGCAATCGTTCGAATGGATCGCCGCGCACGGCATGTTTGCCGATAGCGGCATGGGCAGCGGTGATTATGAGAAGGCGACGCTGTCGCTGAACGCATAATCGCGACAACGCGCCGCGCCGGCGGCGCAGACGGAAAACGGCGCGAGGGCTAAGCTGCACCAGTTGGCGGCAACAGGCCTCGCGCTTTACCTTATGAGCGTTTGAATTCCCGTTTAGGTTCGGTGATTAGTGCCGCAACACTCTTTCACGGGAAGGTCGCCGGTGGCGTGCCGTAAGAGCGCAGCCCAACGTCACCCAACCGATCATTGCTACCAGTATGAGCCAAAGCGCCGCATCTACCGCCATGACTTCCTCAGCGTCATTTTCGAAGGCCGCCCTTGTTGGTTAAATTCGCGCCGCGAAGAAAGCTCCCATGCTGAAATGTCGCAGGGTTCCACGCGCCGATACTGCGTTGCGCGGGGTTGCGATGATTGGTGCAAATTCGAAAAGCTCGACGCTTACCTTTCATCGGCCGGCCGCGGTACTGAGCCACAAACATGGTAAACGCCGCGATTGCGGCCGACGCTTGTGCTCGGACCATGCCGGAATCATCCGAAATATCAGTGCGCCGCATTCACGGTTGACATTCGGCAAACGCTGCTGCCGCGCTGTGGTGCGGGCTTGAGGCCGCAACACGTAAACCTTTGTGGCAGGCGCCCCAACAATACCTCACATTTCGACACAATCGGACACGCTGCCGCCCTCGGCGTCCGGTGAATTCAGCTGCTGAATCGGGGAGTTGTGCGGGATGCGTTGCCGGGGGATCGCCGCGCTTTTTGCGGGATTGCTTGCGACGGTAGTTTGCGTCGGGGCGGCTGCGGCTGGCGACGCGGATCATGCAATTACCGTGATCGGCAACCGTCACATTGGCGCCGACATGGTCCGCTCGTTTTTCCATGCCGGGCCGGTCGGGCAATACGACGCCAGCGCGCGCGATGCTGCACTCAAAGGTCTATACGGCAGTGGATTGTTCGCCGATGTGAAGATCTCGCATGACGGAAACCGCATCCTGGTCGTGGTCGTGGAAAATCCGACCATCGGGGTGATCGCTCTCGAAGGCAATAAAAAGCTCAAAGACGCCGATCTGAAAAAACAGCTGCAGTCCAAGACCGGCGGGCCGTTGTCGCGCGAACTAGTGCAAAGCGACGTCGTCCATATTCTCGATGTCTATCGGTCGCGCGGCTATTTCAACGCGCAGGTGGTGCCGAAGACGATAGAGCCAAAGCCGGGCGGCAAAAACGACCGGGTCAACCTCGTTTTTGAGATCAAGGAAGGCGAAAAGCTCGCGGTCAAAGACATTATATTCACGGGCAATACGGCTTTTTCGCAAACGAAGCTCAAAGCGGTGGTGAAAACCGGCATCAGCAATGTTTTGAGCTTCGTTCTCGACAACGATATCTACGATCCCGACCGCATCGAGAACGACAAGGATTTGGTGCGGCGTTTCTATCTCGCGCACGGCTATGCCGATGTACGTGTGTCCTCCGCAGCGCAGTACGATGCCGGGAAGAACGGCGCCGTGGTCGCCTTCAAGGTCGATGAGGGCCCGCAATATCGCTTCGGCAAAGTCGAGGTCCAATCGCGGTTGAACGGCGTCGACGGCAAGGTACTGCGTAACAACCTTCGCAGCGAGAGCGGCGCGATTTACGATGCGGATGCGGTCAGCAAATCGGTCGAGGATTTAGCCATCGCGCTCGCCAAGAACGGCGAACCTTTCGCCAGCGTCGTTCCGCACAGCGAACGCCGCGCCGATCGCCGGCTGATCGACATTTCGTACCGCATCGAGCAGGGCAGGCGGACCTATATCGAGCGCATCCAAATCCACGGCAACATCAAGACGC
>DASZCJ010000087.1:0-8336 GCA_035943155.1 Xanthobacteraceae bacterium
AGTTGGGGTCGAGGACCCCTGCATAGCTGCGCTCAGTCCATGGGATCACTGGCGGCCCCAACACGTTGGTCGCTCCCGCCCACACTGCATTAAATCTCTTATCGAACGATGTCTCATCCTCAATCTTCGACGGCTTCGGATTGATCGCTTGAGGCGATGGTTTGGGTTTGATCGGCTGAAGCGATAGTTTGGGGTTGCTCGGCGGAAGCGATATATGTGTCGGTTCTGCGTAAGCCATTTCAATCGGCGTATCCTGACTCAAATACGCCAGGATCTGCTCCTGTGTGTCTGACCGCATCGGCAGCGTGATATGCAACCCGCCCATCGCCAGGTTTTGCGCCTGTGGACATGACAGTGACCCGCCGCCGAGACCAAACTCACCGGTATGCAAATCAAGGTAACGCACACCGCGCACGCAGTGAAACAATATAGAGGTCCGCGGTGGGTCAACCGTAATGATTGTCAGGTGGGGGTTATAGCGCGCAAGGTCAGGCGCATCCCGCAAGGCGTCGATGGCTCCCTGACTGTGACCAATGACGGCATCCCAGTATTGGTTTTTGTAGAGCCCATCATTCAGATGGGTGATCATGGTTACGTCGTAGCCCTCATTCGCCAATCGAGCTTTCAACAACGTCATCGGTGAGATGCCGGGAATGTAGTCCATCAAGCCACGGATCAGTAAAATCCGTTGTCCGGCCATGGCCGGTTGGCACATGAGCAAAAATACAATCAGCCAAATTCTAACCTTCACTCGTTCCCCGCCCCTGTGCCCCGTTACATTGCTCGCACGAAGATTTCAGCAGGGGTTTGCAACGAAACCTTGTTTTTTTGGCGTCACAATCATGGATCTGAGATGCAGTAGTGCATTTCTTTGATCTCTAATTAACCATGATCTGTCCTAATTGAAATTCTTAGTGTGTCTTTTCAGCACTAGGCGGCGTCATCACGCCGATTACGATTCACTGGTCGTGACAAAAGGAGGGTGCCATGAAAGCACTCGCTTTACTGACGGCAGTGGCAGTGACTTTCTTTAGCGTCGCGGCCTCTGCACAAAACTACGGAGCACCGTACGGCAAGGGCAAAGCTCCGCCCCCGCCGCCGGTTGTTACCAAAGGCTAGGTAGCTTGGGGGGCCGGCCATTGTGCCGGTCCCCTTTCTTTTTGGGATGGAACGCGGAGGGTAATATGGAGCGGAAGCGGATCGGTAGGTCTTCAAGCCGGCTGCTTATCCCGTTGGCAATCATCGCCGCAACAGGGCTTAGCCTCTCGGTAGCTAGCGCGCAGACCAGCTCACAATCGCAGAATACGAGGAGGGCGACCGCCACGAGTGGATCCGGCCAGTACTACTTCGAGTTCCGCTCCCGCCAGGCCTGGGACTACGGCCACACCTTTGTGGTCTTCGGCCGTGTCGGCGAGCCGCCGAGCAAGAACAATGTTGCTGGGCTTTCGCCAAAGGGCGATGACCCCCAGATGTGGCTCATGGGGCATTATGTTCCGGTCCCCTCGGATACCGGCTGGACCGACGGCGACCTCGAGGACAAATACATCACCGCGCGTTACCGGGTACTGGTGAGCAAGGAGCAGTACGACAGAACCGTCGCTTACATCCGCCAGCTGCAGGCCAAATCGACGACCTGGAGCGTGGAACTATACAACTGCAACGCGTTCGTGGCCGACATCGCAAACTTCATGGGTCTTAAGGCGCCGTCCTCAACCTGGATTTATCCGAAAGTCTTTGTGAGCAATATGCGCAAGATCAATAGCGGGCATCCGGAAGCGGCCAACGAGCTTGTCAGCGAGAATGTGAAGGAAATGAACAATCCCACCCGAGACGGCCGCGCCATGATCGCTAACGGCATGATACATCCGGACGGCGCATCAACGACCGGAGCGGCGGCACCCGCTCCAAATGTCACAATCGGCGCTGTTCACGTTTCGAACCGACCGGCGAGTTCAGCTGGCGGTGCACAACGCTCGCCTTAAGCCCAGAAGCGTCAGAATTGTAGTCCCTCGCTATCCCCAATTTGGCTGGCGGACATTGCTGAGCGCCGCTTTGACCACCTCCGAATTGCCCGTTTCACCGCATCAAGTGTGACAACAAAGAGGTCATCGGAACCGGTGAGAATCGCACTACCTTGCCGTGTTTATATCGACGTTGACGAGAAAATCGTTTTTGAAGTTCAATACAATCGGGATCAACATCTGTCTGACTGGCATGAGATCAATCGCGGCGCTTGGTCGCTTTTGGAAAAATTCCTGGTCAAAGACGGAACGTAATATTCTGCTTTTCGTGATTGATGCTCCAGCCGTTATAGTCGCCGCCCTCCAGCCATTCGTCAAAGGATCGTTGCATGAAAATCGTTGCGTTCGAAGGGCAAGGCGGCCCTCGCATTGGCGTTGTCGATGGCGATCAGGTCATCGATCTGCAAGCTGCCGAGCCCAGGGTTCCCAATGACCTCGGGGAGTGGTTGGCAAGAACCAATGGCGACACCAAACAGCTCGCCGAGATTGCCAAGCGCGCGCCGGCAAACGCGCGTCGACCCTTGTCGGCGATCAAATACGCATTGCCGGTCGGTCGTCCGGGAAAAATCGTCTGCCTCGGCCTGAACTATCTCGAGCATGTCAAAGAAGGATCGCAGCGCGACAATATTCCGAAGTTTCCGACCATCTTTATGCGCGGATTGACCTCGATGGTGCCGCACGAGGCGCCCATCGTCCGTCCGCAAGCCTCTGAGACACTCGATTATGAAGCCGAGCTGATCCTGGTGGTTGGCAAGCGCGCCAAACATCTCACCACGGCAAATGCGACCGCATGCATCGCCGGCTATTCTTGCGGCAACGAAGGTTCGGTGCGCGAATTTCAACGCAAAACCACGCAGTGGGACATGGGGAAGAATTTCGACCGCACTGGCGGTTTTGGTCCATGGCTGGTCACCGCCGACGATCTGCCGGACGCCGCCAAGGGGCTGAAAATCCAAAGCCGCCTCAACGGCACCGTGATGCAGTCCGACAACACCGACAATATGATGTTCCCGATTCCCGAAATGCTGGCTTACATCACGCAGGGCATCAGCCTTGAACCCGGCGATGTCATTTTCACCGGCACGCCGTCCGGCGTTGGCCATGCGCGCAAGCCGCCGGTCTGGATGAAGAGCGGCGACACCGTCGAAGTCGAGATCGAGCGGGTCGGAATTTTGCGTAATCCGATCGCCGACGAGAAAGCCGGTTGAGACCCGATTTGCTGCGTTGGTTTACCGGGTTCCTGACGTTGTGGGCGGGGCTTACGCCCGCGCTTGCGCAGGAGCAAGTCAGGATCGGGATGGGCTTTGGCTTCGCGTTTCTGCCGCTTTACGTCTGTGAAGATCTCAAGCTCATCGAAAGGCAGGCCAAGGCCGCACATCTCGACCTGCAGGCAAAATTTCAACGCTTTGCCGATAGCAGCGAGTTGCGTGCCGCCATCGCCAGCGGTCTCATCGATATGGGTCCGTTCGGTACCGCCCCATTGCTTGCCGCCTGGCAGCAGACGAAGGAAAAACCGCGCCAGATTCTCGCCGTGTCCGGGATCAGCTCGGTGCCGCTTGTTCTTCTGAGCAATCGCGCCGATGAGCGTTCAATCGCCGATCTCAAGAGTGCCGACCGCATTGCCGTACCGACGCTGACATCACCACAAATGTACTTGTTGGAAATGCAATCGGAAAAAATCTTCGGCAAATTCGACCGTCTGCGCGATCAGATCATTACGCTTTCCCATGCGCAGGCGATCACCGCGCTTGCCGAAAATACCGGGCAGCCGACCGCGTATTTTTCTTCGCCGCCGTTCACCCAGATCGCGCTGCGCGCCGCAAACGTCCATGTCATGGCGAACTCTACCGATATCATGAACGGCAAGTCGTCATTCCTGATCCTCGGCGCGCGCCGTTCTTACATCGACTCGCAGCCGCGGGTGGCGGAAGTAATCGCCAAAGCGCTCGACGACGCGGCGCGCCTCATTCACGACGATCCAAAACGCGCGGCGCAAATCTACTTGATGCATGAGCCGTCCGCGACGCTCAACGGCGCCGCGATGGAGGTAGTCATTCGCGATGTCAGGGATGAATTCGGTAGTCCGGTCTATGGCGTGCAGACCATGGCCGATTTCATGCTTCGGCTTGGCGAGCTCAAGGCGCCGTTGCATAGCTGGAAGGAGATCGCCGCTCCGTCCTTATTGAATTCTCCGAGTACGTGAGAGCAAAACAGGATAAACAAGGACGTTGCACCACACGCGCCAACTCTTGGCGGTTGCACGCTATAGAAAGAAAAGGATTGTGCCATGGCGGATAAAGCATTGAACGTCATCACCATTTGCGGCAGCCTGCGCAAGGGTTCGTATAACCGCATGGTCATGAACCTGCTGCCTGGTTGGGCGCCGGCGAACTTGAAGATTTCCGAGGCGCCGCCATTCGCTGAATTTCCGCTCTATAACGCCGATATACAAAACTCGTCCGGTTTTCCGGCGCCGGTGCAAACGCTCGCCGACGCCATTCGCGCCGCCGATGGCGTGATTTTCGTCAGCCCGGAATACAATTATTCGATCCCGGGCGGTTTGAAGAACGCGATCGACTGGGTATCGCGGCTGCCGAACCAGCCCTTCGCCAATAAACCGGTCACGATAATATCGGCGGCCGCCGGTATTCTGGGCGGCGGCCGCATGCAATACGACCTGCGCCGCTGCATGATTTTCCTCGACGCGCTGACGATGAACAAGCCGGAAGTCTTCATTGGCGGGGCTATGCAGAAATTCGACGAAAAATCCGGGCAGCTTAAGGACGAGCAGGCCGTGGGCTTTATCAAGCAACAGCTCGCCGCCTTTGCCAAGTTCATCGAGCAGCATGGCGGCAAAAGCTGAAACAATCGAGTCACCGCAGGCAGCGGGAGGAAACGTAGCAATGGCGCGTCTCGATGGCCGCGTGGCAATCCTGACCGGCGGCGCCAAAGGAATTGGCCGCCACTACGCCCGCGCGCTCGCCGCCGAGGGCGCGCGCCTGATGATCGCCGATATCGCCGACGGCAGCGAGGTCGCCGCCGCGCTCGCCCGCGAGCATGGCGCCAATTCCGCCGAGAGCTCGATCACCGACGTCAGCGATGAAGGCGCGGTGAAGGCGTTGGTCGCCAAAACCATGGAGCGTTTCGGCAAGGTCGACATTCTCGTCAACAATGCCGCACTATTCGCGCCACTCCAGGAGACCAAATGCACCGACATCGACGTCGCGCTGTGGGACCGCGTGATGGCGATCAATTTGCGCGGACCGTTTCTCTTGGTGAAGCATGTGGTACCGCAAATGAGCGCGCAGGGCTACGGCAAGATCATCAATATCGGTTCCGGCACGGCCTATCGCGGCATTCCCTCGATGCTGCATTACGTCACCTCGAAGGGCGGCATCATGGCGATGACCCGGGCGCTGTCGCGCGAGCTCGGCGAGCACGGCATCCGCGTCAATACGCTTGCCCCCGGCTTCACCATGAGCGAGACGGTGATGGCCGAAAATCCCGGCCACGTGCAGACGGCGCGCGCGCGTGCGGTGGCCGCCCGTGCGCTTAAACGCGACGAACATCCGCAGGATTTACTTGGCGCCCTGGTGTTTCTGGCAAGCGCGGAGAGCGACTTTATTACCGGACAGACCATCGCCGTGGATGGCGGCAACGTGAATACGTAATGCCGCGACGTGAGCACCCGCGGCGCCGAGGGGGGTGGGTTGCGTGTTCACGCCAACGTCGCGCTACCCCCGGCCATACGGTTTCATTATATTGCCAGTTAAATGTGATGCCCCGAGGAGGACGCCATGGCGGTCGCCGCCACCAAAAAGTCCAGTAACGGCAAACCCAGTCCGAAGCACAATATCGAAGCGGTGCGGCAAGCCTATTACGACCGTATCGCCAAACACGACATGCGGCCGCTCTGGAAAGTCATGGACTCCCTCGTGACCAAGGAGCCGGCGTCACGCTGCCGGCCGGCAATCTGGCACTTCGATGATGTCAAATCGTTGGTCATGGAATCCGGCAATTTGATTTCTGCCGAGGAAGCCAAGCGCCGGGTGTTGATTCTGGAAAATCCATCCCTGCGCGGCGAATCCCGCGTCACCAACTCGCTGTTTGCGGGGATCCAAATGATCCTGCCGGGCGAAGTCGCGCCGGCGCATCGGCACGCCGCGGCGGCGATCCGCTTCGTGCTGGACGGAGAGGGCGCCTACACCGCGGTCGAAGGCGAAAAGGCGTTCATGGCGCCTGGCGATTTTGTCATCACCGCGAATTGGGCGCCGCATGATCACGGCAATACTTCCGATAAACCGATGCTGTGGCTCGACGTGCTCGACGTTCCGGCCGTGAATTTCTTCGAAACCTCGTTTGCCGAGGACTTCGATGAGCCAACTCAGGCAACCAAGCGCCAAGATGGCGATTCACTGAGCTTTTATGGCTCGGGCGTACTCCCCGACGGCACGGCCGTCACCAGCAAGACGCCCGTCATCAATTACACTTATGCGCGCACGCGGCCGATCGTCGAACGCATGATGCGAGCGGGTAATATCGATAAGCATCATGGCGCGCGCGTGCGATATGCCAATCCGGTCACCGGCGGGCCGGTGCTGCCCACCATGGGTGCCTGTCTGTCGATGTTGCCCAAGGGCTTTAAGGGCGCGCCGTACCGTTCGACCGACGGGACTATCTTTGTCTGCGTCGAAGGCGGCGGCTCCACCAATGTGGATGGCACGATCCTGGAATGGCGGCCCAATGACGTTTTTGTCGTGCCGCCATGGAAACGCTACGCGCATAATGCGGCCAAGGAAACTGTGCTGTTCTCGATTTCCGACCGCCCGGCGCAAGAAACGCTTGGCCTTTGGCGCGAGCTAACCTCCGCCGCCTGATTGAACGACCTGACGCTAGCCTCGCAGCGGGACCAGGGCTTGCCGCGCGGGCGCGAAGCGCGTAACGGGACCGCCAAAGCAATCAGAGGTCCGGCGCGTAATGGACGCTCCCGCACAAAGATCCAAGCTGATCCCGGGCTTGACCGGCGATTGGGAAGTCGTGATCGGCGTGGAAGTCCATGCCCAGGTCAATTCCCAGGCCAAGCTGTTCTCAGGCGCCTCCACCGAATTCGGCGGCGAGGCGAATGCGCATGTCTCGCTGGTCGACGCCGCCATGCCCGGAATGCTGCCGGTGATCAATGCCGAGTGCGTGCGCCAAGCGGCGCGGACCGGGCTCGGCCTCAAAGCGCAGATCAATCTCAAATCGGTGTTCGATCGGAAGAATTATTTCTATCCCGATCTGCCGCAGGGCTACCAGATCAGCCAGTACAAGTCGCCGATTGTCGGCGAAGGCGAAGTCATCGTCGACCTGGCCAATGGCGAGACGGCGCGGGTTGGCATCGAGCGCCTGCATCTTGAGCAGGATGCCGGCAAATTGCTGCACGAACAGAACCCCGATACCTCGCTTGTCGACCTCAACCGCTCGGGCGTTGCGCTCATGGAAATCGTGACCAAGCCCGACCTGCGCTCCGCCGAAGCGGCGATGGCATTCTTACGCAAATTGCGCTCGGTGTTGCGCTATCTCGGCACCTGCGACGGCGACATGGAAAAGGGCAACCTGCGTGCCGACGTCAATGTTTCGGTACGCAAGCCGGGTGCGGCGCTCGGTACGCGCTGTGAGATCAAGAACCTCAACTCGATCCGCTTTATCGGTCAGGCGATCGAGCATGAGGCGCGGCGGCAGATCGAGGTGCTGGAGGACGGCGGCAAGATCGAGCAGGAGACACGTCTGTTCGATACGCTTAAAGGTGAGACGCGGTCCATGCGCACCAAAGAGGAGGCGCATGACTACCGCTACTTCCCCGATCCCGATTTGTTGCCGCTCGAATTGGCACCTTCGCTTGTCGCCGAACTGCAGAAGGGCTTGCCGGAGCTGCCGGACGAGAAGAAAGCGCGCTTCATACGCGAGTTCGCCCTGTCGCCATACGACGCCGGCGTTCTCGTGGCCGAACGCGAGACTGCGGAATATTTTGAAGCGATGGTGGCGGCCGGAGCCGATGCCAAGGCCGCAGCCAATTGGCTCATCAACGAATATTTCGGCCGGCTCAACAAGGAAGGCCTGACAATTACGACCGGTCCGCTAACGCCACAGGCAAATGCCACGATCCTGCAGATGGTGGCCCATGAGGTGATTTCGAGCAAAGTCGCGAAGGACGTGCTCACGATCATTTGGACCGAAGGCGGCGATCCGCGCGACATTGTCGAACGGCGCGGCTTGAAGCAGATGCGTGATGTTGGCGCGCTGGAAAAACTAGTCGATGAGATTGTCGCCAATAAC
>DASZCJ010000088.1:0-12130 GCA_035943155.1 Xanthobacteraceae bacterium
CGTGCCGGCCTGGTCTGCCGCAGCAGTCCATTGGTTCGCGGGCGCCCCGGCGCCGCCAGCATGATTTATCGTCAGCCCGTCCGCAACGGGTCGATCTGGAAATGGTTCGACAGGCTCGTGCGCAATTCGTCGACCGTATAGGGCTTGGTGAGCACAGCGGAGCCGCCCACGAAGCGCGCTCGCATCCCGTCGGTGATTGCGCGGCCGGTCGTATAGAGGACTTTAAGTTCCGGCTTCAGCTTGACCGCGTCGCTTGCCAATTCAATGCCGGCGTGAATGTCGCCCGCGAGGTCGAGGTCTGTAAACAAGACATCGACGGCGGTCGATTTTTGCAGGATGGCGAGCGCACCGTCAGGGGTCCCGGCGGAGAGAACGTCGTGCCCTTGTTCCTCCAAATAAGATTCTGCCAGGACGCGGACCTGATCCTCATCCTCGACAACCAGCACCACCGCCAGGCGCAAGCCCTTTGGCCACGTCAAATGACATGCCTTGCGGCTTGTTCCGGCAGGTCGGCGAAATTGGGTGATTGGCCCTTGGGGGTAGCGCGTACGACGTGGCGCTACGTGGCCGCCCGTTTGGGCCGCTTCAGGCGGCCAAGGCGCACCGCGCGATATTGAGTCTTGGGTTGTGGGTCAGTTTGAATACGCCAGGCCAGATTGGCCCTGCGGCCTAGGCCGAACGGCGCATATTCGGTTTCATGAGCAAATCCCCTCGAATCCGCATCATCTTCAAGCCGAAACGCATCGCGGAGGGCGACTGGCAGATCGAGGCCCACGGTCCCGGTGCGGAAATCCGGTACATCAAGGGCCTAACGAGCAAGGCCGATTTTGACGAATGGATGCAGGGCAGCCGCCGCGTAGATTGGCTCAGATCGCAGGGCTATGCGAAATGACCAAGCACCCCAAACACCCCCAGGAGCTTCAGCCACGCGGCTAAATTCGTGGCCGATGTCACGACGTTCAATTCATAGCTACCGACTTGACTGAGAACAAGGCATGAACTATGTTCATTATATGTTCTCAAGAGTGGGGCGAGTCATGATCCGATCGGTTTTTGAAGAGGCGGTGGCTTTGGCGTCTTTGAGCCTGTTTCTCGCAACCGTCGCGGTATGGGCGCAGCTGCTGGGCGTCCTTTAGGCAAACGAGCGTCGCAAACCAGCGTCGGAAACGCAGTGTGGCGCTGAGCGCGGCTCATTGCACGGCGTGTCAGGGATCTTGCCGGGGATAGCGGGCATAGAGGCAAAAAGCCGTTTGCCCGCGGGCCGAGAATCGCGTCGCTCTCTGTTTTGGCGACGCCTAGGTTTGCGCGATCGCCACCCGGCGAATGCCAGATGGATCCCGCTTAATGCCAGCTGAACCGGCTTTTGTTCATCTCCACGTCCATTCGTCCTATTCGCTGCTCGAAGGGGCGCTGACGATTGCGCGCTTGGCCGAGCTCGCAAAGCTTGACCGCCAGCCCGCGCTCGCGCTCACCGACACCGACAATATGTTCGGTGCGCTCGAATTCTCGGAAAAACTCGCTGGCTACGGCATTCAACCGATCGTCGGCTGTGCGATGGCGGTCGACTTTGGCGATTTGCAAACGCGCAACGGAGCTGCCGAACAGGCGTTCCCGCGCCTTGTCTTACTCGCAGCCGACGAAGGCGGTTACCGGAGCCTGATGCGACTTTGCTCTCGCGCCTATCTCGAGACCGAGGCGCAGCAACAGCCGCACATTAAAATCAGCTGGCTCGCCGATGGCAGCGACGGCCTGATCGCGCTTTCCGGCGGGCCGAGCGGACCGCTCGATGGCACGATCGTCACCGGCCAGAACTCGGTCACGCTGGCGCGCTGCGAAACATTGCAGCAGCTCTTCGCCGACCGCTTCTACATAGAATTGCAACGCCACGGCATGCCAAGCGAACGGTTGGCGGAGCCGCAGCTGATCGATCTCGCCTATGTGCGCGGTCTGCCGCTGGTGGCAACCAACGAGCCGTTTTTTGCGGCGCGCGAGGACTACGAGGCGCATGATGCGCTCCTCTGCATCGCCGAAGGCAAGCTCATCGCCGATTCCGACCGCCGCCAGCTGACGCCGGAGCACCGCTTTAAGACTAGCGCCGAAATGGCGGCTTTATTTGCCGACCTGCCGGAGGCGCTGGCGACAACGGTGGAAATTGCGCAGCGCTGCGTCTTCCGGCCGCGCACTCTGGCGCCGATCCTGCCGCGCTTCGCCGCCAGCAGAAGCGCGCGCGCGGCCGAGGGACGTCCAGCAGGACACGCCGCGCAACCGAGCCAAGATCAATCTAACCAAGACGCATCCGAGGACGCCGAAGGACAGGAGCTCCGCCGCGCCGCGCGATCGGGTCTGGAGCAGCGCTTGGCGCGCTATGGCACCGCGCCGGGGCACAGCGTCGAGGATTATCGCGAGCGGCTCGAATTCGAGCTCGGCGTCATCGTTGACATGCACTATGCCGGCTATTTCCTGATCGTTGCCGATTTCATTCAATGGGCCAAGGCGCAGGGCATCCCGGTCGGACCGGGTCGCGGCTCCGGCGCTGGCTCGCTGGTCGCCTACGCGCTGACCATCACCGATCTCGATCCGATCCGCTTCGATCTCTTATTCGAGCGCTTCCTCAATCCCGAGCGGATTTCGATGCCGGATTTCGACGTCGATTTCTGCCAGGACCGGCGCGATGAGGTCATTCGCTACGTGCAGGAGAAGTACGGTCGCGACCAAGTCGCACAGATCATCACGTTCGGCACGCTGCAAGCGCGCGGCGTCTTACGCGACGTCGGGCGCGTTTTGCAAATGCCCTACGGCCAGGTTGACAGATTATGCAAGCTCGTGCCGCAAAACGCGCTCAATCCGATCTCGCTGCCGCGCGCAATCGAGGATGAGCCGCGATTACAGGCCGAACGGGATCGCGACCCGGTAACGCGCCGGGCCTTCGATATCGCGCAAAAGCTGGAAGGCCTCACCCGGCACGCCTCGACCCACGCCGCCGGCATCGTCATCGGCGATCGCCCGCTCACCGAATTGGTGCCGCTTTACCGCGATCCAAAATCGCTAATGCCGGTGACCCAATTCAATATGAAATGGGTGGAGCCCGCCGGACTCGTGAAGTTCGACTTCCTCGGCCTGAAAACTCTTACCGTGCTCGATCGCGCCGCCAAGCTCGTGCGCCGGCGCGGCATCGAGATCGATCTATCCAATCCGCCGCTCGACGATGCCAAGTCCTACGCGCTGATGGCGCACGGCGAAACGGTCGGCGTGTTTCAGGTGGAAAGCGCCGGTATGCGGCGCGCGCTCATCGACATGCGCCCCGATCGTTTCGAGGACATCATCGCGCTGGTTGCACTGTATCGGCCCGGCCCGATGGCGAATATTCCCACTTATTGCGCGCGCAAACATGCGCTCGAACGCGCCGATTACATTCACCCAAAGCTCGAGCCCATTCTGCGCGAAACCTACGGCGTCATCATCTATCAGGAACAGGTGATGCAGATCGCCCAAGTGCTCGCCGGCTATTCGCTGGCGCAAGCCGATCAGCTGCGCCGCGCCATGGGTAAAAAGATCCGCAAGGAAATGGAGGCGCAACGCAAAGGCTTTATTTCCGGGAGCGTCGAACGCGGCGTCGAACACGCGCAAGCGGAAGCCATTTTCGATTTGCTCGCGCGCTTTGCCGATTACGGGTTCAACAAGAGCCACGCCGCCGCTTACGCGCTCGTCGCTTATCAAACCGCCTACATGAAAGCTAATTATCCGGTCGAGTTCATGGCCGCGTCGATGACGCTGGACATGGGCAATACCGACAAGCTTGCCGAGTTTCGCGACGAGGCCGAGCGGCTTGGCATCAAAGTCGAGCCGCCGTCGGTCAATCGGTCGGAAGTCGAATTTGAGGTCGAGGGCAATACCATCCATTACGCCTTGGCGGCGCTGCGCGGGGTCGGCCGCCAAGCCGTCGAGAGCATTGTCGCGGCACGCGGCGAACGTGCCTTCACCGACCTTTCTGATTTTGGCCGGCGCATTAATCCGCGCGCGGTCAATAAGCGGGTGCTGGAAAGCCTCGCCGCCGCCGGCGCGTTCGATTGCATCGAGCCTAATCGCGTGCGCGCCTATGCGGTCGTCGACGCCATTCTGGCAACCGCACAGCGCACGCAAGATGACACCGTCCGCGGCCAATCGGAGCTGTTCGGCGGAGCGGCAGCGCATTCGTCCATCGCGGTGCCGGCGCTCGAGCCGTGGCTGCCAGCCGAGCGGCTGCAGCGCGAATATGAGGCCGTCGGCTTCTTTTTAAGCGGCCATCCGCTCGACGATTATGTCGCCGCGCTCAAGCGGCTGCGCGTACAGTCGTGGGCCGAGTTTGCGCGCGCGGTCAAAAGCGGTGCCAGCGCCGGACGCGTTGCCGGCACGGTGGTGTCGCGCACCGAACGGCGAACCAAGAGCGGCAGCAAGATGGGCATTATCGGCCTGTCCGATCCCAGCGGGCATTATGAGGCGGTATTGTTTGCCGAAGGTCTGGCACAGTACCGTGATCTGTTGGAGCCGGGCAGGGCGGTGCTTCTATTCCTGACCGCCGAAGTGCAAGGCGACGAGGTGCGCGCCCGCATTCAGTCAGTCGAGCCGCTCGACGAGGCGGCCGCCAGGATGCAGCGCGGGTTGCGGGTTTTCCTGCGTGACGCGCAGCCGCTTCCGGGCGTGGCGCGCCGACTCGAACGCCTGGAAAAGAGAAATGGCGGCGGCAACGGCGCCGATGCGGGCGAGGGCGAAGTCAGCATGGTGCTGTTGCTGCAAAATGGCAGCGAGGTCGAAGTCAAGCTCCCGGGCAGGTTTAAGGTCTCGCCGCAGATCGCCGGCGCGATCAAAGCAGTCTCCGGCGTCGTCACCGTGGAGGCGCTGTAAGGGTCGGCATTGTTGCGCCGGCCCCGCCGCACCTATATAAGCGCGGCAACTTCACACGCGGACCTTGGCTTCGAGCCGTCCGGTGTCTGGCCCTAGGAAAGGCCGGGCTCTCGGTCCGCGGCGGATCAACCGGAGAACATGACATGGCGCTGCCAGACTTCAGCATGCGCCAGCTTCTGGAAGCTGGCGTGCATTTCGGCCATCAGTCCCACCGTTGGAACCCGAAGATGTCGGAATACATCTTCGGCACTCGCAACAACATCCACATCATCGATCTGACGCTGTCGGTGCCGATGCTGCATCGCGCCTTGCAGGCGATCAGCGACACCGTGGCGCAGGGCGGGCGCATCCTATTTGTCGGCACCAAGCGCCAGGCGCAGGACGCGATCGCCGAAGCGGCTAAGCGGTCGGCGCAATACTTCGTCAATTCCCGCTGGCTTGGTGGCACGCTGACCAACTGGAAAACGGTATCGAATTCGATCAAGCGGCTGCGCGCGCTTGAGGAGATGCTCAGCTCGAATGAGGCGCAAGGCTATACCAAGAAGGAACGGCTTACGCTGCAGCGCGAACGCGACAAGCTCGATCGCGCGCTCGGCGGGATCAAGGATATGGGTGGGTTGCCGGATCTCGTCTTCGTCATCGACACCAACAAGGAAGATATCGCGATCAAGGAAGCGCGACGGCTTGGTGTTCCGGTCGCCGCCATTGTCGATACCAATTGCGATCCGGACGGAATTAGCTACGTCGTTCCGGGGAACGACGATGCGAGCCGCGCCATTACGCTTTATTGCGATCTCGCCGCCAAGGCGGCCATCGACGGCATTTCGCGCGCGCAAGGCGCCCAGGGCGTCGACGTTGGCGCGCAGGCCCAACCGGTGATCGAAGAGGTCCCGGCCGCGCCCGAGAGCAAGCTTGGCTTCGAGCCGCTGTCGGGCCCGCGTGGCGTTGCCGACGATCTCAAAAAGCTTCCCGGCGTCTCTCCGGCGATCGAGAAGCAGCTTAACGATCTCGGCATTTTCCACTTCCAGCAGCTCGCCGATCTGTCCCCGACCGCTGCCCATAATGTCGGCGAGGAGGTTGGCCTGCCCGGACGCGTGGAAAGCTGGGTCGCCAAAGCTAAAGAACTCACGGCCGAGGAAGTGTAAGGCGGTTTTCGATGGCGAATGTCAGCGCAGCCATGGTGAAGGAGCTCCGCGACCAGACCGGAGCCGGGATGATGGATTGCAAGGCCGCGCTCAGTGAGACCGGCGGCAATCTCGACGCCGCGGTCGATTGGCTGCGCAAGAAGGGGCTATCCAAGGCTGCCAAGAAGGCCGGCCGCACGGCTGCCGAAGGCTTGGTGGGCATTGCCGTTAAAGGCGCCAAAGGAATTCTGGTCGAAGTCAATTCGGAAACCGACTTTGTCGCGCGCAACGATCTGTTTCAGGGCCTGGTGAAGATGATTGCCGACGCGGCGCTCGATGCCGGCCCGAACGTCGACAAAATTCTCGCCGCCAAAGCGGGCAACATCACCATCAGCGAAGCGATCGCCGACACCATTGCCAAGGTTGGCGAGAACATGAGCTTGCGCCGCGCCGCCGGGCTTTCAGTCGGCAAGGGCGCGATCGCGAGCTACGTCCATAATGCGGTGAGCGACGGATTGGGCCGGATCGGCGTGATCGTCGCGCTCGAATCGGCCGGGGACGATGATGAGCTGAAAGCTTTCGGGCGGATGGTGGCGATGCATGTCGCCTCCGCCAATCCACAGGCCATCGATCCGACCGGGTTGGATGCCGCCGCCATTGAGCGTGAGAAAGCCGTGCTTAGCGAGAAGGCCAAGGCGCAGGGCAAGCCCGCCAATGTGATCGATAAGATCGTCGAATCGGGGCTCAAGACCTTCTACAAAGAGGTTTGTCTGTTGGATCAGGGCTTCATCTTCGACGACAAGAAAAGCGTGGCTCAAGCTATCAAAGAGGCTGAGGCAAAGGTCGGGGCACCGATCAAAGTCACTGGATTTGTACGTTTTGGTCTCGGCGAGGGAATCGAACGCGCCAGCGGCGATTTCGGCGGCGAGGTCGCTGCCCTTGCCGGTACGCACTGACTGTAGGCGACTTGTTGTAGGCGGTGCTTGGGATTTCGGTTGCAAATAGGATAGCCGTATCCTGCGAGGATCGACCGCGACGAGGGGCGGGCATCTCAATGGCGAAACCGAAATACCAACGCGTCATCGTTAAACTGTCTGGCGAAGCATTAAGCGGCCCCGAAAAATTCGGCATTCATCAAGCGACCATCGATCGTTTCGCCCGCGACCTCGTTGCCGCCCACCGGCTCGGTATCAGTCTCGGCGTGGTGGTCGGCGGCGGCAACGTGCTGCGCGGTGCGAAAGTATCCGAGGATGGCATATCGCGGCCGACCGCGGATGCCATGGGCATGCTGGCTACGGTTATGAATGCGCTGGTCTTGGAAGCCGCGATCGAACGGGCCGGCATCGGCGCGCGCACGATGTCCGCGCTCACCATGCCGCAAGTCTGCGAGACTTATGAGCGCCAGCGCGCGCTCCGCCATTTGGAAGACAAGCGCATCATCGTGTTCGCGGGCGGCACCGGTAATCCTTATTTCACGACCGACACGACAGCCATCTTACGTGCCGCGGAAATGCAGTGCGACGCCGTCCTCAAGGCCACCGACGTCGACGGGGTCTATACCGCAGATCCGAAACATGATCCCAAAGCGACCCGTTTTGACCATCTCGACCATCAGGAAGCCATGGATCGGCGTTTGAAGATCATGGACGCAACCGCGTTCGCGCTTGCCCAAGAAAACCGTATGCCTATCATCGTGTTCTCGATCCGCGAGCACGGCGCAATCGAAAATGTCTTGTGCGGCAGAGGCCATTTCACGACCGTCAGCTAAATCGAGAGACGAGCGCTGCGCGCGGCTACTGCGCTTAAGGAAGCGTGATGAGAGGCAGAAGGTTGCCGCGTGCACTCGCCCGCGGCAGTGCCGGCATAGGGTGCCACGGAGGTTACCATGGCAACGACGACATTCGATATGAACGATCTCAAGCGCCGCATGCAGGGAGCGATCGCAGCGCTCAAACAAGAGCTTTCAGGGCTGCGCACCGGCCGCGCTTCGACTGCCTTGCTCGATCATGTCCAGGTTGAAGCCTACGGCTCGAATATGCCGCTTAACCAGCTCGCCACGATCAGCGTGCCGGAGCCGCGGCTCCTCAACGTGCAGGTTTGGGACCGCTCCATGGTTCACGCCGTGGAGAAGGCGATCTCGGCTGCCAATCTCGGCCTGACTCCCTCCACCGAAGGGCAAGTGTTGCGTTTGCGGATTCCCGAATTGAATGAAGAACGCCGGCGGGAAATTGTGAAACTCGCCCACAAATATGCCGAAGGCGCCCGTATCGCGGTGCGCCATGTGCGCCGCGACGGCCTCGACCTTCTCAAAAAGCTGGAAAAGGATCACAAGATCAGCGAGGACGAACATAATACGCGAGCCGACGAGGTACAAAAGGCTACCGACTCGACGATCGCCGAAGTCGAGAAACTCCTCGCCACCAAAGAAAAGGAGATCATGACGGTTTGAGCGACGCGGCAATATCGACAAAGGAAAGTCAGCAGCTGCGGTCGGGCGGCGATGGCTTCGATGCGCCCCGGCACGTTGCCATTATCATGGACGGCAACGGGCGCTGGGCCGCCGCGCGCGGCCTGCCGCGCGTCGAAGGGCATCGCCGCGGCGTCGAGGCATTGCGCAAAACCGTGCGCGCCGCGAGCGAGCTCGGCATTTCTGTGCTGACGATCTTTTCCTTTAGTTCTGAAAACTGGTCGCGCCCGCAGTCGGAAATTCGCGATCTGTTGGCGCTGTTGCGCCGGTTCATCCGTAACGATCTTGCCGAACTGCACAAGAGCAACGTGCGCGTGCGCGTGATCGGCGAACGCGACGACCTTTCCACAGATATCCGCGCTCTCCTTGAAGAAGCTGAAGACCTGACCAAGCACAACGATGGCCTGATGCTTGTCGTTGCCTTCAACTATGGCGCGCGGCAGGAGATTGCGCGTGCTGCGCGCCGCCTCGCGCTCGAAGTCCTCGAGGGGCGGCTTTCCGCCGACGCCATCACGCCGGATCTTTTGGCGCGGCATCTCGATCAGCCGGATCTGCCTGACCCCGATGTGATCATCCGCACCAGCGGTGAACAACGCTTGTCGAATTTTCTGCTCTGGCAGGCCGCTTATAGCGAACTCGTCTTTGTGCCGATCTATTGGCCCGATTTCGACCGTGCGGCGCTCGAGGGTGCGATCGCCGAATACCGTCGGCGCGAACGGCGGTTCGGCGGGCTGATTGCGCAGACGGGATCGTGATCAATCCGAAGATGCGCCATCCCGGCACGGGCGGGAGCGACAAGACCGGTCCAGCAGCGATGGAAAATTTCCTGCGTCGCACCGCCTCGGCTGCGGTGCTCGCGCCGCTTGCGGTCCTTGCGGCTTACTTAGGGGACTGGGTTTTCACCGCAGTCTGCGCCATCGCTGCGGCGGTCGTGTTTTGGGAATGGAGCGTCCTGGTCGCGCGCGCTGCCGGATGGCGCATTCTCGGTCCGGGATTAGTGGCGCTGTTCGTCGCCGCCATCCTTACGCAAGAAACGATGCCCTATGCGGCAATGGGTGTCGTCGTAGTCGGTGCGTTTGCGGTTGCTGCCGTGAGCGCAGCGCTACCGGCTGCGCACCGTTCCGATGTGTCATCCCGTTGGCCTGCGGCCGGGACGATTTATGCCGGCATAGTGCTCATTTGTCCCATCGTCCTGCGTAGCGATCCCGAATTGGGGGTCGCGGCCGTTTTGTTCCTGTTCGCAACTGTCTGGGCGACCGACATATTTGCTTATCTCGTCGGCCGCACCTTGGGAGGCCCGCTCCTTTGGCGGCGCGTCAGCCCGAAAAAGACCTGGGCAGGCGCGATCGGGGGCTTGGCGGGGGGGATTGCCGCGGGCGCCGCAGTGGCCTATGCGAGCGCTGGAACCCAACCGCTGGTGGCCGGAGTTCTAGCTCTGATCCTTTCGATTGCGGCCCAGCTTGGGGACCTCCTCGAATCCTGGGTCAAGCGACGATTCGGCGCCAAGGACGCGAGTACGCTTATTCCGGGCCATGGCGGGGTTATGGATCGCGTCGATGGCTTACTGGTCGCTGCTTTGGCAGCGGTTTTAATCGGCGCCCTGCGGATGGGTATGGCTGCCTCCGCACGGGGCCTGCTGTTATGGTAGCCGCGGCATGGTTTTACCGATGAAGCAAAGACGCGCGATTGCAAAAGCCGACCCGGCGCGCGTGCCCCGGACAGTCACTTTGCTCGGCGCTACCGGCTCGATCGGCTCCAGCACGGCAGACTTGCTGCGGCGCGACCCCGACCATTATGCGGTCGAGGCGGTGACCGCGCATCGCGATGCCGTGGCACTGGCGCGCTTGGCGCGCGAGCTTGGCGCACGTTTTGCGGCGGTGGCCGACCCCGCTTTTTATCAGACTCTGAAATCCGAGCTCGCCGGCTCAGGCATCAAAGCTGCCGCCGGCGAGACGGCGATTGTCGAGGCCGCACAGCGGCCTGCGGATTGGGTCATGGCGGCGATCACCGGCGCGGCAAGCCTGGCGCCGACGCTTGCGGCCGCAGAGCGCGGCGCCACGGTTGCGCTTGCAAATAAGGAGTGTCTGGTTTGCGCAGGTGCGCTGTTCATGCGGCGCGCCGCCGCCAAAGGCGCCACGGTCCTGCCGGTCGATTCCGAGCACAATGCGATTTTCCAGGCGCTCAGCGCCGGCCGGCGTGAGGACATCCGGCGCATCGTGCTTACTGCATCCGGCGGCCCGTTCCGCACTTGGCCGCTCGACGCGATCCGCAAAGTCACGGTGGAACAGGCGTTGAAGCATCCGACCTGGTCCATGGGGCCCAAGGTGACAATCGATTCGGCGATGCTGATGAACAAGGGTCTCGAACTCATCGAGGCCCATCACTTGTTTGCATTGCGGCCGGACGAGCTCGACGTTCTCGTCCATCCACAATCCATCGTTCATGGTCTCGTCGAATTTCGCGACGGTTCGGTGATTGCCCAACTTGGCTCGCCCGACATGCGAATCCCGATTGCGCATTGTTTGGCCTGGCCGGTGCGCATGGGTACGCCGGCACCGCGGCTCGATCTGGCGCGCGTTGCGAGTTTGAGCTTTGAGGAGCCGGATCTCACCCGCTTTCCCGCACTCGGCATCGCCCGACGGGCGCTCGCCGCCGGGGGCTCGGCGCCGACAGTACTCAACGCCGCCAACGAGGTCGCAGTCCGCGAATTTGTCGCCGGGCGGCTCGGTTTCTGCGGCATAGCGGGCTTGGTTGAGGCGACCCTGGATGCCGCCCAGCGTCGGGGCGAGACCGCCGAGCCGCAATCGGTCGAGGAAGCGCTGGCCATTGACCATAATGCCAGAAGGCTGGCCGCCGACCTCTTGCCCGAAATTGCCGCAATGGCATGTTAGCGCTGGCAAATTAGGCTGGAAGATAGGGGATTTCGGACCGCATCATGGGGTCATTTATTTTTTCGCATATCCACGCGTTGGGCGGAGGGGTGGCCGGCTACGTCGTTCCTTTTTTATTCGTCCTCAGCCTTGTCGTGTTCTTCCATGAGCTGGGCCATTTCCTGGTCGCGCGACTCTGCGGCGTGCGTGTTCTGACGTTTTCGATCGGCTTCGGTCCGGAACTCGCCGGTTTCAATGACCGCTACGGCACGCGCTGGAAGATCGCCGCGATCCCGCTTGGCGGCTACGTAAAGTTTTTTGGCGACGAAAATGCCGGCAGTGCGCCCGATGCATCTCGTCTGCAGACGATGGATGCGGGCGACCGCGCACTCAGCTTCCACTTCCAGCCGGTGCGCAAGCGAGCGGCCATTGTGGTCGCGGGGCCACTGGCAAATTTCCTTTTAGCGATAATGATTTTTGCCGGGATCTTTATGATCTACGGCAAGCAGACAATGAGCGCACGGGTGGACACCGTGCAGGCCGATAGTTCGGCCGCGGCAGCGGGCTTTCAGCCGGGCGACATTGTCCTCGCGATCGACGGGCAGCCCATCGATAACTTTGCCGATATGCAGCGCATCGTCAGCGACAGCGCCGACCGGACCTTGTCGATCAAGGTGGAGCGCAATGGGTCACAGTTGCTCCTCAAAGCGACCCCGGCGCTCAAAGAGGTCAAGGACACTTTCGGCAATGCCCGTCGTATCGGCATTCTCGGCATTACGCGCTCCATG
>DASZCJ010000089.1:0-21809 GCA_035943155.1 Xanthobacteraceae bacterium
CACTAGAACTGACGGTCTCGGCATTAGCGGCGGGCTTGGTTGTCCCACGGGCGATGGCCGCGAATGACAAGCCCCCACCGAAACCGCAAAATGTCATCGCTCCCGACGCGGCCCTCGATCGCTTGATGAAAGGCAATAGCCGCTACGTCACAGGCGTGAGCCTTCGCCACGATTTCATGCATGAACGCGAGGCGCTGAGTACAGGCCAGAATCCATTCGCTGCAGTGCCGAGTTGTGCCGATTCCCGGATTGCTCCGGAATTGCTTCGATACCGCGCGCGGCGACTTATTCGTCTGCCGCATCGCCGGCAATTTCGCCAGCGACGAAATGATTGCCAGCCTGGAATATGCCGTGCAGGTCCTCAATACGCCCTTGATCATGGTGCTCGGACACGAAGCATGCGGCGCTGTCGACGCCACAATTAAGTCGATCAAGGACGGCTCGACATTGCCCGGTCACCTGCCCTCACTGGTGGCGGCTATCAAACCGGCCGTGGACGCCGTGCAAGGGCAAGGCGGCGACGTGCTGGCGAATGCCACTCGTCGCAATGTCACGCTCAACGTCGAGCGGCTCAAAAGCGCTACGCCCATTTTGAGCGCATTCGCAAACGACAACAAAATCCGCCTGGTCGGTGGTATTTACGAGTTAAAAACCGGGCGGGTCCAATTGCTCGGCTGAGGAGCTAATTTCAAAGCGGGCTAGAATTCGTCTGACTCGCGATCGGCGAACAGTCACCTCATGACCGCAACCGCGCCCCGACTGTATAGGCGAAGCTTGCGAAACACTGTCCGCGACAAGGGAATCAATAAACATACGAGAACCGCCATTGCGCCAAGCAGAATCGGATATTGGATAATGTCTGCGTAGACGAGGGCCAGACCGCGCAGGTAGACCACGCCGCTGAAGCCGACGACAGCTGCGAGATAACCAATGCCCAACAGCATCGCGGCCAGCGCTTTTGGTATTTCACCCAATTCGTTGACTTCCGCGAAAGCCGGCTTGGTCCGCTGGCTGCTTTTAGTGGTGGCGCGCTTTTTCGACCGCGCGGGCATCAGTTCCATTTCAAGCTTGCGGATCGCCGCTTCCAACGCGGCCTGTTCCCGCGTGATCGTCAACGCCGAAATCCTCGGATTCTGTCTGCGCAGCTCCACAACAATTATGCTTCGGGCGCGCTCGTATAGTTCTTCGCGTGCGGCAGCATCGCCGGTTTCGAGGTTCACCACTGCCTGGGCAAGAACGGAATAGTAGTCCGCCATTCGGCCTCCCCATGACCGAAAACCGCAACCAATATTAGGCCGGCGCCGCGTGAAATCCAGCCTGGAATGCTGTCTTAAACAGAGGGCCCTTCAAAAGGCCAGCCAAAATTTTGCACGGCACGCCAGTAGTGCGCACCGCCTTGTATGGCCACCCAATCTGCAATGCACCAAGCATCAGTTTGGGAACTTAAGCCGATGCAGCGACTTGTCGCCCTGGGCGCTAAGTGAAGGGCGAAATTTTTCCTACGGAGGAAACATGGATAAGAAATTAGCTGGGCTCTTGGGAGCGGCCGCGGCCTTGAGCGCGGTGACCACGGCCCAGGCGGCACCTGCGAGCGGTCCGGAACTCCCGCAAGCTAGCAGCTACCGTGACCTTCTCGATCCCATTCCCAATGCGCTGCCCCTATTAAAAGCCGACGATGCCCGGCTGGCCCAGACCGACACCGTTAAGACCGCTCAGGTTGTGATCGGTCATCACCATCATCACCACCATCATCGTGCCGGCGTTACCGTCCGGGTCGGGCCAGGGTGGCACCGTCACCACCACCACCACCACCACCATCATCGTCATCACCATCACCATCACCACCATCATCGTGGGTATTGAGAAACACAGGGCACCCAAATTCGGATGCCCTTCCACATTTTCTTGCGGTCGGCGCAGTGCCGCTAAGGCGAAGCGTCGGCGGCAGCGGGAGAACATTACTCGGCGTTTGCCGCGGCGATCGCTTTTCGACGGTGCCAGCTTTGTGCAAGCGTGAGAGCGCCTCGCGGAGGCCTTCTATTTCAATTGCTCTAAACTAAATTCCGCGCCCAGGACACCATCGCGCCCCAGCCCATCGCCAATCCCGAGCCGTACCACCACGAATCCTGGTGAAGGGTTTCGTAGATCACGATCGCGCCGGCGATCACGATGGACATTGCCACAGCCGTTTTGAGCGTTGCGTTCACGGTGATCCGAACTTTGCCCCGGACCCTAGCGCCAACTCCCTCGCATAAGTTTAGTTCCTTCGCGCGCTAGAAGGCGCCAGCTTCGACGGGAAAAACAACTTGTTGCGTGATTCAATTCTGAGCGGCGACGAATTTATAGCCGTCGTCCCAGCGCCGTACGCAACCGGTCGATGGCACCGGGAAATGCGTCGCGCACATAATCGTGGGACCGTCGCAAAACCTTTCAAATATTCTGCGCCGCGTCCGGCCAGCCTCGCTCGAATCGTAATCGGCCATCATGCCGAGCTCAGGGTATTTCCCCTGCAGCGGCGAATGAATCATATCTCCAGTGATAAATGCGTCCGCTCCAGCTCGTCCGACCAGCACCGAGAAGTGATCAATGGTATGACCGGGCGTAGGGAAACACTGAACCTTATCGTCGAAATTAAAGTCGCTCTTCACCACTTTCGCGCGCTTAGCCTCGATAATCGGCAATACCGAGTCAGTTATCCACGGCACGCTCTCTGGATTGTCCTTGTGCCGCTGTGTCCAATGAGCAAGTTCGCGATCCGCCATGATGTAAGTCGCTTTGGGGAAGGTCGGCACCCAACGCCCGTTTTCGAGCCGCGTATTCCAGCCGACATGGTCGGTATGCAGATGCGTGCACATGACGAAATCAATGTCATTTACGGTCAGACCGGCGGCCGTCAGTCCTTTCTCAAAACGATCGCCGTTCAACATATTCCAGAAAGGCCGGCTCGGCCGCGCCTTGTGATTGCCGACGCAGGTATCGATCAGGATATTGTGGTGCCGTGTTTTGACGACGAAACCCTGAATACAGAGCACGAGCCGGCCCTCGGCATCGACGAATGTCGGCTGCAGCCAAGAGCGGTTCTCGTCGAGAAGCTCCTTCGTCAGCTTCGGGAAAAACGGCAGCGCCTCGAAGAAGGCCCCCTGCTGCTCGACGACTGAGTGGATCGTAATGTCATCAAGCGCCAGCGGCATAGTCATGTTAAACCTCTAAGCTTTTCCTATTCCGCGGCAGCCTAGGTCAAATTCATTTGCTTTCGCGCGGATCGCGGTGGATCGGGTCCACCCACAAAACCGTCTCCGGTTTTTCCACCGGCTCGATGTCGAGATTGATAGCGATGGCTTCGCCGTCACTACGCACCAATACACATTCGAGACTGTGGTCCGGACTGGCATTGATTTCCTGATGCGGCACGTACGGCGGGATAAAAATGAAATCGCCAGGATTGGCTTCAGCGGTAAACTGCAGCCGCTCGCCCCAGCGCATGCGCGCCTTGCCACGCACAACGTAAATGATGCTCTCCAGGTGGCCGTGATGATGGGCGCCGGTCTTAGCATCCGGCTTGATGGTTACCGTGCCGGCCCACAGTTTCTTGGCGCCGGCACGGGCGAAGTTGATTGCTGCCTTGCGGTCCATGCCAGGCGTCGAAGGCACGTTGGGATCGAGCTGGTCGCCTGGGATCACCCTCACGCCATCGTTTTTCCAGCGCTCCCCGGTTTGGTCGCTGGTCATTCGGCGCCGTTCTCCTCGCTATCCTCCGTCAATCGCTCGACCGAGGCGACCCGCTCGCCTTCACCCGTCGAGAATACGATCACGCCTTGTGTGGCGCGGCCGGCGATGCGGATGCCATCGACGGGACAACGGATGAGCTGGCCGCCGTCGGTGACCAGCATAATCTGATCGCTTTCCTCGATTGGGAATGAGGCCACCAGCCGGCCGTTCTTCTCGGTGATCGCCATGGCAACGATGCCTTTGCCGCCGCGGCCGGTGGTCCGGTATTCGTAAGACGAAGTGCGCTTGCCGAAGCCTTTTTCCGAAATCGTGAGCACGAACTGCTCTGCCGCAGACATGTCGACGTAACGGGTCTCGCCAAGCTCGATCGCGCCCTCGGCTTCTTCTTGGTCGGCGCCGGTCTCGTCCGTGCCGTTGCCGTTGCCGTTGCCGTTGCCGTTGCCGCCACGCCGCACGGCACTGGCGCGCTTCAAATAGGCGGCGCGCTCCTCGGCTGTAGCCTCGACGTGGCGCAGGATCGACAGCGAAATCAACTTGTCGCCCTCGGCGAGATTGATGCCGCGCACGCCCATCGAGGTGCGGCCCTGGAACACCCGCACATCGTTGACTGCGAAGCGGATGCATTGCCCGGCCGCCGACGTGAGCAGCACATCGTCGTTTTCCGTGCAGATTTGGACGTCGACAATGGCGTCGCCCTCGTCGAGCTTCATGGCGATAATGCCGGATCGCCGCACGTCGATGAAATCCGATAATTTGTTGCGCCGGACCGTGCCGCGAGTGGTCGCGAACATGACGTCAAGCTTGTCCCATGTGCCTTCGTCTTCCGGCAAAGGCATGATGGTCGTGATGTTCTCGCCCTGCTCCAACGGCAGAATGTTGATCAAAGCCTTGCCGCGCGACTGCGGCGCCGCTTGCGGCAGACGCCAGACTTTTTCCTTGTACACCTGGCCACGTGACGAGAAGAACAGCACCGGCGTATGCGTTGAGGCAACGAACAGACGCGTGACAAAATCCTCGTCGCGCGTCTGCATGCCGGAGCGGCCTTTACCGCCGCGTTTTTGCGCCCGATAGGTCGACAGCGGCACGCGTTTGACATATCCGGCATGTGAGACGGTAACGACCATATCCTCCCGCTGGATCAGGTCCTCGTCCTCCATCTCGCCTTCCTGATCGAGGATCACGGTGCGGCGCGGCGTAGCGAACTCGCTTTTGATCGCAGCAAGCTCCTCCTTGATAATTGCTTGGATACGGGCGCGCGAGCGCAGCACATCAAGGTAATCGGCAATCTCTCCGGCGAGCTTGTCGAGTTCGGCCTTGATCTCGTCCCGTCCAAGCGCGGTCAGCCGCTGCAGGCGCAGGTCCAAAATCGCTTTGGCTTGTTCCGCCGAGAGTCGCGTGATGCCCTCCCCTGATACGACGTGACGTGGATCGTCGATCAAAGTGACCATGGTCGCGACGTCGCGCGCCGGCCAATCGCGGTTCATCAGCTCCTCGCGCGCCTGATTGGCATCCTTGGCGCCGCGGATCAACTTGATCACTGCGTCGATATTGGCGACCGCGATGGCAAGGCCGACCAGCACGTGGGCGCGGTCGCGCGCTTTGCCGAGTAAATGCTTGGTGCGGCGGTAAACCACCTCTTCACGGAAGGCTATGAACGAGGTGAGCAGATCCTTCACGTTCATAACCAGCGGCCGGCCGCCCTCGAGCGCGACCATGTTGGCGCCGAACGAGGATTGCAGTGCGGTAAACCGATAGAGCTGATTGAGGACGACATCCGGGACCGCGTCGCGCCGCAGTTCGATCACGACCCGATAGCCGTGCCGGTCGGATTCATCACGCAGCGCAGATATGCCCTCGATCTTTTTATCCCGTACCAACTCGCCAATGCGCTCCACCAGATGCGCCTTGTTGACCTGATAGGGAATTTCGCTCACCACGATGGCTTCGCGCTCGCCGCGCAGTGTCTCGAAATCGACTTTGCCGCGCATCACGATCGAACCGCGGCCGAGATGGTAAGCGGCGCGTATGCCCTGACGGCCTAGGATGATGCCGCCGGTCGGAAAATCCGGACCGGGCACGATCGCGATCAAATCTTCGATCGACAGCGCCGGATCGTCGATCAGCGCGACGCAGGCGTCGATAACCTCGCCGAGATTGTGCGGTGGGATATTCGTCGCCATGCCGACCGCAATGCCGCCAGCGCCGTTCACCAAAAGATTGGGAAAACGCGCCGGCATTACCACCGGTTCGCGCTCGGCCCCGTCGTAATTCGGCTGGAAATCGACGGTGTCCTTGTCGAGGTCTTCGACCAGTCCGCCGGCCACGCGCTCGAGCCGCACCTCGGTGTACCGCATCGCCGCCGGCGCATCGCCGTCAACTGAACCGAAATTGCCCTGACCATCGATCAGCGGCAGGCGCATCGAAAAATCCTGCGCCATGCGAACCAGCGCGTCGTAAACGGCCTGGTCGCCGTGCGGGTGATATTTACCAATGACGTCGCCAACGACGCGCGCAGATTTCCGGTACGGCTTATTCCACTCGTAGCCGTTCTCGTGCATCGAATAGAGGATGCGCCGATGTACCGGTTTGAGCCCGTCGCGGGCATCTGGCAACGCTCGCGCCACGATCACGCTCATCGCGTAATCGAGGTAGCTCCTCTTCATCTCCTCCGTGATCGACACGGGGCGCACATCGGACGGCGAAGCGCTGTTGCCGCCGTCGTTCGGCGGCCCACTATCTTGATCTGACAAAGGCAAAAATCCTGGCGAATCGGACGTGGTTTTTTATAGCCGATCAGGGTCAGCAAGGCCACTCATATCGGCACGCGGAATATGGTGTTTTCCCTTGTAATTTCAATATAGTACGGAGCGATCCTCGCTCTCCCTTTGGAACCGTTGGACAGGCTCCAAACCGTGACAAAGAATCTGCAGGAATTTGCCGAGACGGCCACTCAGCCGTTTCAAGGCAAGAGGAAGTGCTCCGCTTTATTTGCCGCTTGCCGACCATCCCAAACGTTATGACAAAATGCTCTTTGATTACGCCGTTTCAGCTTTTCTGACCTTGTTCGTCGTGGTGGATCCAGTTGGCCTGACGCCAACCTTCCTCGCCGTAACCGATGGGCTGCCGCGGACCGCACGGCGCAGCGTGGCTGTGCGCGCCAGCATCATCGCAGGAGCGATCCTTGCTGGTTCTGCCCTGATCGGCGATTGGCTTCTCGAGACGCTACAAATCTCGCTTGCAGCGTTCCGGATTGCCGGAGGACTCTTGTTATTTTCGATCGCATCGGAAATGGTGTTCGGCGTTCGCATTCGCCGTGAAGGCGAAGCCGCGGAACAGGCCATCGAAGAGCACGTTCGCAACATCGCTGCTTTCCCGCTCGCAATTCCCCTCTTGGCGGGCCCGGGCGCGATTACGGCGATCGTGCTGCTTGCCGGACGCGCGCACGGCAACTGGGTGATGATCGCAACCTTAATTGCCGTGATTGTTTTGGTGGCTTGCTGTTGCCTCATCGCATTCATTTTCGCCGGCCGTATCAGCGGACTGCTCGGCATGACCGGCAATATCGTTCTGTCGCGGCTACTCGGCGTCCTGCTCGCCGCATTAGCCGTCCAATATGTAGTCGACGGCGTGCACTCGATTTTTAGCGGGTGAATGGCGCGCTCAGTCGAGCCGCGGCTGCCAGACCATGAGCGCAAAACTGATAGTCAGCGCCAGCAGGATCGTCGCTGCAAACGCCGACCAGGCGCCGAACAGGCGGCGATAGCCCGCCGGCAGTGGAGCGACATCGAGCGCCGCCTGCCGGCTTAAACTCCGGAGACGAGTTTCGATGCGAAACGCTGCGATCCAGCACGCCACGGTGACGGCATAGATCACCAACGAAACTGCGATCCAAAATTCGTTGAGCACCGAAAGACCGATCGCCCAGCCGAGTGGAAAGCCGGAGATCGGCTGCGCGGCAACGGCGCCGACCATCACTGTTTTTTCGATATCGACGACGAATTGTGTCGTAACGGCAATGACGGAAGGATTGCCGGAGCGATGCCCCAGCAGCATGAGGACCGCAAGACAAAGCCACCCACCGAACAACGTCGCGGCGGCGACCACATGGATGAATTTAAGCGCGAAGATGAGATCGAGCATCATCGCGCCCGGTCACGGTCGCAATTGCGGCGAAGCAGGTCTACAGCAGTTAGAACGGAATTTCGTCATCCATCTCGCCGCGCAGGGAGCCGCCGGCGGCGGCGGCTTTGCGGGTCGGCCCTGACGAGCCAAATTCGCCGTTGTTGTCGGCCGATGCCGCATCATTTGATGACGATCCGGCGCGATCGAGCAATGTCAGCTCGCCACGGAATCCCTGCAGCACAACTTCGGTCGAATAACGATCTTGGCCGGATTGATCTTGCCATTTGCGCGTCTGCAACGCACCTTCGATGTAAACCTTCGAACCTTTTTTCAGATATTGTTCGGCGATCCGACACAGGTTTTCATTGAAGATCACGACGCGGTGCCATTCCGTTTTCTCGCGCCGTTCGCCGGTCGTTTTATCGCGCCAAGAATCCGAAGTCGCGAGTCGTAGATTGGCGATCGGACGGCCGTCCTGAGTGCGACGGATTTCCGGATCGGCGCCGAGATTGCCGACCAGAATGACCTTGTTCACGCTTCCCGCCATCGTCCTGCTCCGATTGTCGTCCGATCCATTATCCGCAACAGAGCGCTCACTCCGGCGCCCCGGGGTCAATTTGCCATCGACTGGCCACGACAGTAGTGCCGTGCGGGCGCTCTGCAAGGATGAACGCCTTTATCCACACGCCTCCGCGCGCTTTACTCGGCACATCTGTTCTTGATATGTTCTAATAGTTTTGCTCAGCATGCGCAAGACGGGAGCCGCCATCCCAGCCCCGTCCAATAAATGAGTTCGTGTCACCGTTATGGTGATCTTCACTCAACACTGCGTTGCTGAAAACGCCAAATATTAACCAGGGCGTGTAGAAAGCCCGCCTCTCTGGCTTTTGCGTTACATCGTTTCGCTGGCGGCATTACGGCCAGGATCGAATATCTCTACATGAAACTGCAAAATGGCAGCTGCACGAATGGCGACAATTGCGGCGTGGACGCGAGTGGCATTCCAGCCAACGACACCGTCAAATTCTCGACCAGCATGATTCGGCTCGGCATCGACTACAAGTTCCGCTGACCAGTGATCGGCTTATTTGGCAGTTCAGCCCGGCCGTTAGGCCTTGCTGCAATATTCTGTCAGCTGTTGTTTTTTTGCACTATTCGCGGACCCGCAGAAGCATTGTACTGGGGCTTCCAGTGAGCTTTGGTCACCTCGTACCGATTGAGGTTGGGTGAATGGGGCAAATTTGCCGGGCTTGCTTGGCGTCGTTCTCGGCGCGGCGATCGCTTGCCGCCTTGGCGGCGCTGGGTTTTTTCGCGTTTGGTTTGGCGAGCACGGCGTCTGTCGCGCCGGCGCGGGCGGCCGATATCGCCGTGCCGGGCCCAGCCTACTATCCGAAATCATTCCCGCCGCCCGCCATCTATGATTGGACGGGCGTTTATCTGGGCTTCCATGTCGGCGGCGGAATCTTAACCGATTCGGTCAGCCAGAACGGCGTGTCGACGTCGCCAACTGCGACGAGCCTAGTCAGCTCCGGCAATCTTCGTCCCGCGGGCGTGCTCGGTGGCGCGCAGATTGGCGCCAACTACGAATTCGCCCCTTGGGTTGTCGGCATTGAAGGGTTGCAGCGATCAGCGGGTCGACTTTGATAGGGTGCTCTGTTTGTCCCGGGCCCGTGGTTCAAGAACGCTTCACCTCGCACGCTTTGTGGTTTGCTGCCCTGACCGGCCGGGCGGGCTATGCGGCCAATGATTGGCTGTTTTATGCCAAGGCGGGCGGCGCCTGGCTGCACGTCAGCTACACCGAGGATCTGATCGCGATCGGCGGCCCGACTGCCAACTCGCAGGTGCTCAGCGACAACCGGACCGGCTTCACCGCCGGCGCGGGGATTGAATTTGGCCTGGTGGAAAATCTATCGGGCAAGATCGAGTACGACTTCTACGGTTTTGGCAGCAAAAATTACAATTTCAACTTCACCCCGGTGTCGGTTCGCTCCAATCTGCACGCGCTCACAGCCGGCCTCAATTACCGCTTCAATTGGTCCGGCGGCCCCAAGCCATAGCCGCCGAAGCGCATTACCCAAGCAAGGCCGAACCAAGCCCTTCAAACGTCGCTCCAGAATTGCGCGCGGTCGCTCGCGTGTTGGCCGCAGTTTTGCGGGGAATAGCACCTTTGATGCGCTGGCAAAAGTCCAACGTTCTCACTATGTTCGTTGAAACCGAAGGCAGCTGGCGGGTTCCATATGCGCTCGCTCGCGGGAGAGCTGAGCGCGCCATCGCAATGGGCTGGGTGGCCGCCACAAGCGGAAAACTGAATGAACGACCTGTTCGACAAAGCCGCCAGAGCGTCGGGACATCGGGCGAAGGAAGCTAATTCTGCGCCCGACAGCCGCTCCGGCGCTCGCGGCGCCGAGGATCGTCGCGTCATCGCCATTCGCGGTGCGCGCGAGCACAATCTTAAAGATATCGATCTCGATATTCCGCGCGACCACTTGGTGGTTTTCACCGGGCTGTCCGGCTCTGGCAAATCTTCGCTCGCATTCGACACGATCTATGCCGAAGGCCAACGGCGCTACGTGGAAAGCCTGTCCGCTTACGCGCGGCAATTTCTCGAAATGATGCAGAAGCCGGACGTCGACCAGATCGACGGGCTGTCGCCGGCTATTTCCATCGAGCAGAAAACGACCTCGCGCAATCCGCGCTCGACGGTCGGCACCGTCACCGAAATTTACGATTACATGCGGCTGTTGTGGGCGCGCGTCGGCGTGCCCTATTCGCCGGCCACGGGATTGCCGATCGAAAGCCAAACCATTTCCCAGATGGTCGATCGCATCATGGCGCTGCCCGAGGGCACGCGGCTTTATCTGTTGGCGCCGGTTGTGCGCGGAAGAAAAGGTGAGTACCGCAAAGAACTCGCCGATTTCATGAAGAAAGGCTATCAACGCGTCAAAATCGACGGTAAGTTTTACGAGATCGCCGACGCCCCCGCGCTCGACAAGAAGTTCACGCACGACATCGATGTGGTCATCGATCGTCTGGTCGTGCGCCCGGACATTGCGACGCGTCTCGCCGATTCATTGGAGCAGGCGCTTAAGCTCGCCGACGGCTTGGCGGTGGCGGAGCTAGCGGACGAACCGAGCGAGACCAGAACTGTTGCCTCCCCCCTTGTGGGGGAGGCCGATCGGACAAAGTCCGATCGGGAGGGGGGTCGGCGAAGCAAAACCAAAGAGACCCCCCTCCCCAGCCCCCCACAAGGGGGGAGGGAGCAAGGAAGTCAGGCGGCTGAAAAGAAGACCAAGCTCGCCGCGGCAGCAGCGGCCGATGCACGGCGGCATGTTTTCTCGGAGAAATTCGCCTGCCCGGTCTCCGGCTTCACCATTCCCGAAATCGAGCCGCGGCTGTTCTCATTCAACAATCCGTTCGGCGCTTGCCCGAAATGCGGCGGGCTCGGCGTCGAGCAGCACATCGATCCCGATCTGGTCATCCCCGACAAGGACCGCACGCTGCGCCGCGGCGCGATATCGCCGTGGGCGAAAACGAGTTCGCCCTATTACGTGCAGACGCTGCAGGCGCTCGGCAAACATTACCGCTTCACGCTGGATACCAAGTGGAAGGACCTGCCGAAAAAGACGCAGGACGCCATCCTTTACGGTTCGGGCGACACCGAGATCCGCTTCTCCTATGACGACGGCCTGCGCGCCTATGACACGCGCCGGCCGTTCGAAGGCGTGATCACCAATCTCGAGCGGCGTTACCGCGAAACCGACAGCGACTGGGCGCGCGAGGAGATCGCGCGTTATTTCACCGACGTGCCGTGCGATGCCTGCAAAGGTTATCGGCTCAAGCCTGAAGCTTTGTGCGTGAAGATTGATGGCCTGCATATCGGCGAAGTGTCCGACATGTCGGTCAAAGGCGTAGCGAAGTGGTTCAGTGAGCTACCCCAGCGGCTTACCTCCAAACAAAACGAAATCGCCGTGCGCGTGCTCAAGGAAATCCGCGAGCGGCTGAAATTCCTGGTCGATGTGGGGCTCGAATATCTCACGCTGGCGCGCGCCTCCGGCACGCTGTCTGGCGGCGAGAGCCAGCGTATCCGGCTCGCCTCGCAAATCGGCTCTGGCCTGACCGGCGTGCTCTACGTGCTCGACGAGCCGTCGATCGGGCTGCATCAGCGTGACAATGCGCGGCTCCTCGAAACGCTCAAGCGCCTGCGCGACCTAGGCAACACCGTCATCGTCGTCGAGCACGACGAGGACGCGATCCGCGCCGCCGACTTTGTCCTCGATATCGGACCCGGCGCCGGCATCCATGGCGGCCATATCGTTGCGCAGGGCACGATCGACGATCTCATCGCGGCGGCGCAATCGTGGACCGGCAAATATCTGTCCGGCGAATTGGTCGTGCCAATCCCCGACCGCAGGCCGAGAAACCCGGGCCGCACGCTGAAAATCATCGGCGCGCGCGGCAACAATCTGAAAAACATCAACGCCGAAATTCCGCTCGGCCTGTTCACCTGCGTCACCGGCGTGTCCGGCGGCGGCAAGTCGACGCTGCTGGTCGATACCCTCTACAAGGCGCTGGCGCGGCGGCTGAACAATGCCAACGAGGTCCCTGCCCCTTACGACCGCATCGAAGGCGTCGAGCATCTCGACAAGATCATCGACATCGACCAGTCGCCGATCGGGCGGACGCCGCGCTCTAACCCCGCGACCTATACCGGCGCGTTCACACCAATCCGCGAATGGTTCGCCGGCCTGCCGGAATCGCGCGCACGCGGCTACGAGCCGGGCCGCTTCTCGTTCAACGTCAAGGGCGGCCGCTGCGAGGCTTGCCAGGGCGACGGCGTGATCCAGATCGAGATGCACTTCCTGCCCGACGTCTACGTCACCTGCGACGTCTGTAAGGGCAAGCGCTACAACCGCGAGACGCTCGAGGTGCTGTTCCGCGGCAAATCGATTGCCGACGTGCTCGACATGACGGTCGAGGAAGCGCTGGAATTCTTCAAAGCCGTGCCCCGCGTACGCGAGCCGCTCAAGCTCCTGCACCGCGTCGGCCTCGATTATCTCCATGTCGGCCAGCAGGCGACGACGCTGTCGGGCGGCGAGGCGCAGCGCGTCAAGCTCGCCAAGGAACTGTCGAAGCGCGCCACCGGCCGCACGCTCTACATCCTCGACGAGCCGACCACCGGGCTACATTTCCACGATGTGGCGAAATTGCTCGAGGTGCTGCACGAGCTGGTCGAGACCGGCAACACCGTCGTTGTCATCGAGCACAACCTCGAAGTGATCAAGACCGCGGACTGGATCATCGATCTCGGCCCCGAAGGCGGCGACGGCGGCGGCGAGATCGTCGCCACCGGCGCGCCGGATGACATCGCGCGCAATTCAGCGAGCTATACTGGCGCGTTCCTCAAGCCGGTGCTGGCGCGGCGCGCCAAGGAGCGGGGCAATGAGCGCGGCAAGAACAAACGCATCGAGGCGGCGGAGTGACTTTTTCCGATAAGCGATTCTCAGCTACAAAAGAGCTGCGACGGAATACATTTGAGCGGCGAAACAATTTCATCCGCTGGGCATCACTCTTGCCTCAAGACGTGTGATAAAGCAGCCGGCATCTTCATGCGGGCTGAGGACGCGCGCCTTGAACGACGCACCTAACCGATCGCAATTCCAGTTTGTTGTCACCTACGACGAAAAGGAACTGCGCGCTTACCAAAAATTGATGGCAGGGCGATACGCGCGCGCCCAAACTGAGGGTACTGGATTCGGCATTCTGCTGGTAGTCATTCTGGCCCTTGGCCTTGCTGTGTTCGGGGCATTCAAGCTTGGCTTTGTCGAACCTTCAGCAGTGCGGCCTGTGCTGTACACCGCATACTTCGCCTTCCTGACGGGCGTTGTCGCCTATTATTTTGTCATGCAAGCATATTTTCGTAGGTTGCTTCGTACTGATCTGCGAGGTGGAACGTGGAATTATACTTTCGCTTCTTACGGGATCTGATACAGCAACAGCACCTTAATAGAGGTGCGATTGTCGTGGCGCGCAGTGAGCGCCGTTGAAGATTTGGGTAGGTTGGTCATTTTTCGTTTCGGTGCGCAGGGCGTTATCATTCCCTCCCGCGTGTTTGCAAACGATGACGCACGCTTGGCTTTCCGGTTAGCCGTGTCTGCCTGGATCAAGGCTGCGGCACAAAGTCCTTAAGTTTTGCCGGCCGACCAATCTAAGCTCGAGAAAAATTGAACGGATTCGAGACTGCGAGCAGGCGTAGCCCGGATGAGCGTAGCGATATCCGGGGCGAAGCTCCAAACCTGCTCCCCGCATATCGCTACGCTCATGCGGGATACATCCTGTCGTCACCGCCGGGCTTGACCCGGTGGTCCATGCCGACTAACCGGCCGCATGGATGGCCGGGTCATTGCACATGAAGCGCTTCGCGCCTTTTGCCCGGCCATGACGAATGATAATAACGGCGTCGCTTGGCGCGATTGCCAGATCAGCTCTGCCAATTGCAATCTTCTCTCCTCAGCCCGCGAGTGCTATGCCCAACCCAATCGTTGAAAACGCAGGGCTGAGGCCGCAAAGTGAGCCGCAAAAACCCAGTCGTCGGCGTCATCGGCAGCGCGCATCTGGTGGAAGGCAGGTTCCCCGCGCAGCGCGTGCCGGACCGTAATCTGCGCGCGGTCGCCGAGTTCGCCGGCGCCATGCCGCTGATGTTTGCCGGCTCGCCGGACATCACCGATATCGGCGTCCTCCTCGATACCGTCGACGGCATATTGCTCACCGGCGCGCGCGCCAACGTCCATCCCCGCCACTTCGGGCACGACGAGCACCCGAGCAGCGAGCCTTACGACCACAGCCGCGATGCGCTGGCGCTGGAGCTGATCGAGGCCTGCGTCGCGCGCGGCATGCCGCTGTTCGGCATCTGCCGCGGTTTTCAGGAGATGAATGTCGCGTTCGGCGGCTCACTGCATCCCGAAATCCGCGAGCTGCCGGGACGCCTCAATCATCGCGCGCCGCGGCTGCCGAATGGCGAGTTCCACCCCGATCTGGAAGTGATCTTCGCCGAGCGGCACGAGGTCCGCCTCACGCCGGGCGGCGTCTTCGCCAAACTGCTCGGCACCGAGTGCATCCGCGTCAATTCACTGCACGGCCAAGGCATCCTCGAGCCGGGCAAGCGCATCGTCGTCGAAGGCGTGGCCGAGGACGACACGATCGAGGCGATCCGCATCGCCGATGCGCCCGGCTTTGCGCTCGGCGTACAATGGCATGCCGAATACGAGCCGCAGCGCAGCCCGATCAATCGCACATTGTTCGAGGCTTTCGGCGCCGCGGTCGGCAAATATCAACAGGCGCGTTGATCCATTCTCCATATGAAGGAGAAGGAAACACGGTCATGGAAGAGGGACTCGTCGCGGTCGTTAGCCGCCATTCCGCGCCGGAAACCATGCAGCGGCTCCTTGCCGCGCTCGCCAAGCGCGACCTGACCGTTTTCGCCCGCATCGACCATGCCGCCAATGCCGCCACGGTCGGCATGCCGTTGCGACCGACCGAAGTGGTGCTGTTCGGCAATCCCCAAAGCGGCACCGTGTTGATGCAGGATCAGCAGCGCGCCGGGATCGACTTGCCGCTCAAAGCGCTGGTCTGGCAGGACGCCCAGGGCAAGGTCTGGCTCGGTTACAACGCGCCGGATTGGATCGCGGCGCGCGCTGGTCTCGGAGCCGCCAGCGCCAGTCCCGTGGCGGCAATGGCCAAAGCCTTGGCGGCGATCGCAGAGGAAGTGACGAAGTAAAGTCTACGTCTCGATCTTGCTCAGCACCGTCTGCACCTGCTCCAGCACTTGGCGGGTCTTTTCCGCGTAAAACGCGTTCACGATATCGCAGATCGTCTGGACCTTCGGATCGCGCGGATCGATTCCCGCCGAGACCAGACGTCCATGCAGGTCTTGCAGCACTTCATCGCGTTCGAACATCACGGCCTCCAAGCCGCCGATTATAGCAGGAAGTGTAGCCCGGATGAGCGGAGCGAAATCCGGGGGCCAACCGCAAAGCTGCTCCCGCATTTCGCTGCGCTTATGCGGGCTACATCATTGTTTTCGCCATTTCGTCGAGGCGCCCCGCCAACTGCCGAAGCTGCCATTTGCGTGCCAGCGCCGCGGCTTTGGCAAATGTCGGCTTTTGGCCGGCGAGGCTTGGCAGCGGCGCTTTCTTGTTCATGGTGGCGATGGCGCGATAGAGCCGCAGATTTTCGGCTATTCGTGCAAAACGCCCGGTCTTGAGGATGGCGGCAAGACTGCCGTGGCGTTGCAACAAGGTGGCCGCGCCGGACGCGCCCACACCCGGCGCACCGGGCAATTTGTCGGATGGGTCGCCGCGCAGCGCAATGAAGTCGGGAACCTGCTTGGGCTCGATACCATAGCGTTCGCGCACTTGCCCTGGCCCGATGCGCGCCATCTCGCCGGCACGCACGGGATAAAGGATTGTGGTGCGCGCCGAGGCAAGCTGAAAGGCGTCGCGATCGCCGCTCGCCACCAGCACGATGCCGCCGCGCCGCTCCTCGGCCGCCGCGGCGGCGGCGAGAAAATCATCGGCCTCGTAACCGGCGCGCTTGGCATTGGCGAAGCCGCAGGCCGCGACAAATTTGGGAATGAGCACAAGCTGCTCGACGAGATCGTCGTCGAATTCGCGGCCGATTTGATAGCCGGCAAAGGCCTCATGCCGGTAGGTGGAAGCCTCCAGCGTGTCCCAGCCGACCAAGACGGCGCGCGGCCGCTCGGCGCGGTAGAGCTGCAACAGACGGTTGGCGAAGCCGAGAATGGCGCCGGCGGGCCGGTCGCCATCGCGCAAAATATTCTTCGGCAGCGCGTGGTAAGCGCGGTGCGCGAAAGAATCGCCATCGATGACCAGAAGCGGCCGGCGCGATGCGCTCAGGGCAGACTGCTTCACCTGCAGTTTGGGTTTCGCGCGTTTCATCACAGGGGGACGATTGCACACCGATCATCAAAGCTTGATGATCGGCCGCTTGCCTTTGGCCGATTTCTCGCTCGGTACTTTCACCAGCGCCTCGCCGTCCAGAACCACCTCGCCGTCGACGGCGCAAATGCAGGACAGCCGGGCGCGCGACTTCTCTGGAATGAGGTCCCGCACCGTGACGGTGACCACGACCGTGTCGCCGATCTTCACCGGCGCGCGGAAATTAAGTGTCTGCGAAATATAGATCGCGCCAGGACCTGGTAGCCGCGTGCCGAGCACCGCGGAAATCAAGCTGGCAGTATAGAGGCCATGCGCGATGCGCTTGCCGAACGACGTGCGCGCCGCAAAATGTTCGGAAAGGTGGATCGGATTACGATCGCCGGTAAGCTGTGCGAAACCGACCACGTCGGAGGACGACACCGTTTTTTCCAGCGTCTCGGTCATGCCGACCGACAGGTCCTCGAAAAAGAGCGTGCGCAGCGGCGGCAGATTCATGCGGCAGACCCGCGCGGATAGTTTGTTTGCTGGCGCGCTATTGCTTGGGCCCTGCCGGCGCTGGACCCCGCGGATCGTCCCGATTGGTCATGCACTTTTTGAGGAAGGCGTTGCGCGCCGCGCCTTGCAGTTTCTGGTCGTCCGCGCCGAACTTGCACGTCGCCATTTTCTGCTTGGCATCGACGGCGAAACACGGATTAACCGGCACGAGTACGATCAAGGCAGCGGCAACAAGCGCATATCGAGACATGAATATCCCCCGGGGCTTTGAACCGGCATAATAGCACAGCAGCGCCAAAGGCTCAGCACCGCAGAGAATTGGCGCTATAAAGCGGCATGACCTCGCCCGCGAGTGGCCGCGCCTTGCTCGATCGGATCGTTCCCGGCCTCATTGGCACCGCGGAACTCGTCGTCGGGCCGGAGCATACCGCACCCTTTGTCGGCTCGGGCCGCATCGCGGTACTGGCGACACCGGTCATGATCAATCTTATCGAGGCGGCCGCCCTGGCCGCGGTCGAGCACCTCCTTCCCGCCAGACACCAGAGCCTGGGCATTCAGCTCGACATCAGCCACACCGCGGCGACGCCTATCGGCTTGCGGGTCATCGCCACTGCCGAGGTGTCGCGGGTCGAAGGGCGCAGCATTAGCTTCCGCGTTACCGCGCGCGACGAATTTGAGACGATCGGCGGCGGCACCCATCGCCGCGTTGTGGTCAGCGTGGCGCGGTTCGACGAGCGCGTGCAGCGCAAGCTGCGAAAGAACGCGGCGGAAACCTAAGGCGTGCCGGCCGTCAGCAAAACCATTACGCCCGCGAGCGGCCGGCTATCCAGCCAACGACGACAAGAACGATCGCGGCAATCGTCGCGGCAATGGCGTGGGTGGTATGGATCCGTGAGGAGCCAGGAGCGTAACCGGGCATGAAGGTCGGCAGCGAACCGGCTTGCATTGTGAAGTAAAGAATCGCGGCAATCGCGCAAACGATCGCCAAAAGATACGCGAATAGTTTCATAGTGCTCCCCTCCCCGTCTGAGCGCGCGCAGGCGCGCCGTCTTTATAGCAGAATTACATCGCAGCCGCCGGCGCATTCGCCGCAGCCAGCGCCGGCCTACCAGCCGGCCCGCCATGCGCTAGCTCACCGCTGGCGAGCGCGGCAAGTATGCGCTCCACCAAAGCGCGCGCGGAATCGGCGCTCAATTCGATCGCCACGCGATCGCGGCCGCCCTCACCTTCATTGGTGAAGTCGATGGCCAGCACGTGATCCAGCGTCGAGTGGTACGGATGGTCAAAATAGACGTTCGCGGTATCGATCCGCATCCAGCCTTTGCGGCCTTTGGCGCTGCCGATGAGAGCAGTTTTTTCGACGATGTAAGAGCACATGGCAATGTCCTGATTGTTTGCGGCCAATGCATCGCGTTATTCGGCAGCGATGCTCGTTGCGGAAGCCACGAGATGTCGTTTTAAGAAAGCAAAAACCTTCTTCCAGCCATCCAACGCTTGTTCGGGCCGGTACGCGTCGCGGCTAGTGTTGAAGAACGCATGCCCGGCACCGTTGTAGCGATGGAATTCGTAATTCTTGCCCAGCCGCTTGAGCACCGCCTCGGTCCTGTTCACCTGATTGGCCGTCGGGTTGGTGTCGTCGTTACCGAAAATGCCAAGCAGTGGACACCTCAGCTTCTCGGTGAGATCGATCGGCGCGACCGGCCGTTTGTCGTTGAGGTCTTTCGGATTATCGACAATGACATTGCCGCCCCAGCAATCCACCGCGGCGTCGATTCCCGACAACGTGCAGGCGGCGAGATAGCAATGGCGGCCGCCGGAGCAAAATCCGATCACGCCGATCTTGCCATTGGCATTGGGTTGTGCGCGCAAATAGGTCATGGCGCCGGCGACGTCGCCCATGACTTGCGCGTCGGCGACCCCGCCAGCGGCGCGCACGCGCGCCCCGATATCGTCCGGGCTGTCCGAACCTTCACGGAAATACAGATGCGGCGATATCGCCGCGTAACCGTGATGGGCAAATTTGCGCACGACCTCAATAATCCATTCGTCCCAACCGGGAAGGTGATGGATGACCACCACTCCAGGGTATTTCCCGCTGCCGATCGGTCTTGCGTAATAGGCTTCGCCCTCATCCCCGTTATGGCCGCGGAACGTCACCGACTCGCCTTGTAGACTGCGATAGTGACTCATTCCTGAACTCCATCTTAGGGATAGGAAATGTGCGCACGCGATTGCGTTATCGCGGCGCGATTATTGCGGACAGCGATACAGCACCGCCTTGTAGGTCTTGTCACGGTCGACAAATTCTATCGTGTTGTCGGGCCGCGGGGTGAACGTGATGTCGCCCATCAGCGGTCCGCCAGCAAATTTGCATTCGACATGGGCAGAGATGCTGCGGCCGTCCCTCTTCTGATCAAGTATGGTGCAAATCCCGACATTGGAGACGATTTCCTGCGGTGAAATCGTCACCTTAGCCGTGGCCGGATCGCTACCATCACCCTTACAGGCGACATTTTGGGTGTAGTTGCCGGTGAGCGGGAAATCGTCGGCAGCGAATGCCGCATTCAGACTAAGCCCGACGACCGCGACGGAAATGCAGCGGATAATCGGATAAACAAACTTACGCACGCGTTTTCCTCAACTTGATTTCCAGGCCGGTACCGCGGCGCCGTCCGTCGTAGACCAAATTTCTAGCGAAACTCCGCGCGTCCGCCAATATCCGCGCGGGCACCAGAAAAGTCGCACCCCTAAAAAAGCAAAGGCGGCGCCAACCGGGCGCCGCCTTGCCGAAATAATCGCAGTCAGTGAGCTGTAAGACCGGACGAATCTTCCTCCACCACGGCGGGTTCGGGAACATCGACGGGCTTAGCTGCCGCTTCCTCCCAGACGATCGGCTCGGGCTTGCGCACCAGGGCGCGCGCCAGCACCTCGTCCATCCGCGACACCGGGATGATGTCGAGCCCGCTCTTGATACTGTCGTTGATCTCGACCAGATCCTTGGCGTTTTCTTCTGGAATGAGCACGGTCTTGATGCCGCCGCGGTGCGCAGCAAGCAGCTTCTCCTTCAGACCGCCAATCGGCAGCACACGGCCGCGCAAAGTGATCTCGCCTGTCATGGCGACGTCACGATGGACTGGGATGCCCGTCATCACCGAGACGATGGCCGTCACCATGGCGACGCCTGCCGAAGGCCCGTCCTTCGGCGTTGCGCCTTCCGGCACGTGGACGTGGATGTCGCGTTTGTCGAACGACGGCGGCTCGATGCCGAAGGCGACGGCCCGCATGCGGACGTAAGACGCGGCTGCGGAGATCGATTCCTTCATTACATCGCGCAGATTGCCGGTCACCGTCATTTTGCCCTTGCCGGGCATCATGGCGGCTTCGATGGTGAGCAACTCACCGCCGACATCCGTCCAAGCCAAACCGGTGACGACACCAACCTGATCCTCGTCCTCCACCTCGCCAAAGCGGAACTTGGGTACGCCAAGATACTCGCTCAGCACGCTGTCAGTGACCTGGATTGATTGCTTCTTCGAGATCGTTAGCTCTTTAATCGCCTTGCGGATCAGGGTCGAGAGCTCGCGTTCAAGGTTGCGGACGCCAGCCTCGCGGGTATAGCGCCGGATGATCGTGAGCAACGCTTGGTCATCGACCGACCATTCTTCCGGCCCAAGGCCATGTTTGACGACCGCGTGCGGAATAAGGTGCTTGCGCGCGATCTCGACCTTCTCGTCTTCGGTGTATCCAGCGATACGAATAATCTCCATGCGGTCCATTAGCGGCGGCGGAATGTTGAGCGTATTCGCCGTCGTGATGAACATCACGTGAGACAGGTCGTAATCGACCTCGAGATAGTGGTCGTTGAAGGCGTGGTTCTGCTCGGGATCGAGCACTTCGAGCAGCGCCGACGACGGATCGCCGCGGAAATCGGCGCCCATCTTGTCCACCTCGTCGAGGAGAAACAGAGGGTTCGAGGTCTTTGCCTTGCGCATGCACTGAATGATTTTGCCCGGCATGGACCCGATATAGGTCCGCCGGTGGCCGCGAATCTCGGCCTCGTCGCGCACACCGCCGAGCGAAACGCGGACGAACTCGCGTCCGGTCGCCTTGGCGATCGATTTGCCAAGCGAGGTCTTGCCGACGCCGGGCGGGCCGACCAGACAAAGGATCGGGCCAGTCAGCTTATTGGCGCGCTGCTGGACCGCGAGATACTCGACGATACGCTCCTTGACCTTCTCGAGACCGAAGTGATCGGCGTCGAGAATCTGTTCGGCGAGCGCCAAATCCTTTTTGATCTTCGACTTCTTGTTCCACGGAATCGACAGCAGCCAATCGAGATAATTACGCACGACGGTAGCTTCCGCCGACATCGGCGACATCTGGCGCAACTTCTTAAGCTCGTGTTGCGCCTTCTCGCGTCCTTCCTTGGACAGCTTCGTATGCTTGATCTTCTCTTCGAGCTCGGCGAGTTCGTCCTTGCCGTCCTCGTCGCCGAGCTCCTTCTGGATC
>DASZCJ010000090.1:0-4908 GCA_035943155.1 Xanthobacteraceae bacterium
GTTCATTTTCCTGCGATTGCGCAGTGTCTTGGGCCAGCGTACGGGCCGCGAGCGGCCACCCTACGATCCGTATTCGGCGCGGGACGCGGTGCGCAGCCCGGCCGGTGATAAGGTCGTGACCCTCCCGCAGCGCGCCGCCGACGCGCCGCCGCGTCCCGCCGAAGCCGCTGCACCACCCGCGGAACGCTGGAAGGATATAGCCGAAAGCGGATCGGCAGTTGCGGCCGGCCTTGACGCCATAGTGGCCGCCGATCCGAATTTTGATGCCCAGCACTTCATCACCGGTGCGCGCGCCGCTTACGAGATGATCGTGACCGCTTTCGCCGCCGGCGACCGCCGGCAACTGCGCGGCTTGCTGTCGCGGGAAGTGTTCGACGGTTTCGATGCGGCTATTACCGAGCGCGAGGGCCGCAACGAGACGGCCGAAACGCGCTTTGTCTCGATTGACGGCTCCGCGATCACCGCTGCTGAACTGCGTAATCGGGCTACCGCACAGATCACCGTGCGCTTTGTCTCAAAGCTGATTTCCGCCACACGCGATCGCACCGGCGCCGTTATCGATGGCAACGCCGAAAAGGTCACGGACGTGACGGATGTCTGGACCTTCGCCCGCGATATTTCCTCGCGCGATCCCAACTGGAAAGTCATCGCGACCGAAGCCGGACAATGAAGCTCGCAATGAGGCCGGCTGCGGCACGTCGTGTATGGCTGTGCCTGTTCATCATGTCGGTCGCTCTAACAGCATTGCCGCTTGCCGCTTTGGGCGAAGGTAGCGGCCCAATCGTTCTTGCGGATACCCAGTATGAACCGGTCGAGTGGGCGGAGCTCGACGGCTGGGCCAGCGACGATCATGCCGCGGCCTTTGCCGCATTTCTCGGAAGCTGCCGCACGCTGCAGAACCGGCATCGCCAGGCTCGCGAACTGACGGCCATTCCGGCTGCTCTTAAGGATATTTGCGAAGCCGCGCGGCAGGCTATTCCGCTCGACCAGGAAGGCGCCAAGAAATTCTTCGAAGAGCGTTTTCGCCCGATCCGGATCAACAAGCTCGGCGACACCGACGGCTTTCTCACCGGCTATTACGAACCGATCATTGCCGGCTCACGCGTGCCCACTGGAAATTTCACGGCGCCACTCTATCGCCGCCCGCCCAACCTCGTTCCCGCCGGCAGACGAAAGCTCGGCGAGGCCTTTCCCAGTAAGGGCGTGTTGGTTGGCCGGCGCGTCGGCCGCCGCAAGATCGTGCCGTATTACGATCGGGGCCAGATCGAGGATGGCGCGCTCGATGGCTGGCATCTGGAAATTTGTTATCTGCACGACCAGGTCGATGTTCTGTTTGCGCAGATTCAGGGCTCCGCTCGCGTCAAGCTTGAGGATGGAACCATCCTTCGCGTCAATTACGATTCGCACAACGGCTGGCCCTATACGCCGGTTGGCCGCGTTCTCGCCGAACAAAAACTCATGACCAGAGATCAGGTTTCGATGCAAAGCATCCGCGATTGGATGGAAGCCAATCCGGAGCAGGCGAAAGAGATACGCCGACAAAATAAATCTTATGTCTTTTTTCGGATTACCGATCTTGCCACCGAGGATGAGGCCGTTGGCGGCCAAGGGGTGCGGCTGATGCCAGGCCGTTCGATTGCGATCGATCGCGCGCTGCACGCATACGCCACGCCGTTTTTCATCCAGGCCGAGCTACCGATTGCAAACCAGAAAGTAGACACCAAATTCGACCGCCTGATGATTGCGCAGGATACCGGCTCGGCGATCGTCGGTCCGGCGCGCGCAGATATTTATTTTGGCGCCGGCGATGAGGCGGCGCGAATCGCCGGCCGCATCAAGAACCCCGGCGTCTTCGTGATGCTCCTGCCGCGCGAACTCGATCCGGTAGTGGCGGGCAGCGAAGTGCCGCTGCCACCGACACGGCCTGGTCTGTTCAGTTTCAATTTCGAGAGCATGACCGATCCGACCGCACCCGATTCCGCCGATAACGTGCCTTTGCCCGAGGCCAAGCCGGAGATCGCGCCCAGCCGGGGCTCGGCGCCTGCAGCGGCCACCAATGCCAAGCCCACAGCGCGGCACCGCCGATGAGCCGCCGCCGCTTGAGCGATGAAGAGCGGGCGCTGTGGAAGGGGTTTGCGCGCGCGGTCACGCCATTGCGGGGAGAGGCGTCCGGCGACGAGCCTGGCATATCGTCTCACCAGGCTCCCAAAACAGCGATGTCGCGTACGGCTTCCCGGCCTGAACCTGCGAAGCCAAAGCAACCTCCCTCGCTCGGCCAGTTTGATCGCCGCTTGCGCCAACGCGTGGCGCGCGGACAGACGGCGATCAATGCCCGGCTTGATCTACACGGTATGACGCAAAAACAAGCGCATGCTGCGCTTCTGAATTTTTTGCAGCAGGCTCAAGCGAATGACGCGAAACTAGCGCTGGTCGTCACCGGCAAAGGACTCGGCGGTGCCGCGGCCGCAGCGAGCGAACGCGGCGTACTACGACGACAAGTCCCATTATGGCTGTCGTTGCCGGAGTTCCGCCGCTTTATCGTCAGTTTCGAACAGGCGCATGTCAGCCACGGCGGCGAAGGCGCGCTTTACCTGCGCCTGCGGCGGCGCGAGCGTTAGCCCACCAATGCCGGCCCATTCGCATTTGTTAACCTTAACATCGAGAAAGCCCGAGAAAACGCACGAATTGGTCAAATTCGTCGGCGAAACTCCGCGACGATCGAAATTACGAGTTGGAAGAGTAAAACATGTCCGAGAGTGTCGCCACGAAAGCCAATTCCGCGTCCGTTTCCAGTTCGATCCGCAGCGGCGCTTCCGATCTGCGCATGCTCGCCGAAGTCGAAAAATGGATGGCGACGATCCGCGAGATCAACCGCGAGCAGCAGGGCGCGCCGAAGACCTCGGCAATGAACTAAAGCGACCGACCGGCCGTCCGCGCCGCGACTATTCCGCTCATAAAATAAATCGGCTGAGATCGACGTTTTTGGCGAGGTCGCCGACGTGTTTGTGCACGTAGGCGGCGTCGATCTTGACCGTCTCGCCCGAACGATCGGGCGCGCCGAATGAAACGTCGTCGAGCACGCGTTCCATTACCGTCTGCAAGCGCCGCGCGCCGATATTCTCCACGCTTGAATTCACTGACACCGCGACATCGGCCACAGCATCGATCGCATCCTCGGAAAATTCGAGATTGACGCCTTCGGTCGCCATCAAGGCGATGTATTGCTTGATCAGCGAGGCTTCGGGCTCGGTCAGAATACGGCGGAAGTCGTCGCGGGTGAGCGGCTTAAGCTCGACACGAATCGGCAGTCGGCCCTGCAGCTCGGGCAACAGATCGGACGGCTTGGAAATGTGGAAGGCGCCCGAGGCGATGAACAGGATATGGTCGGTCCTCACCGAGCCGTGTTTGGTGGCGACGGTAGTGCCCTCGATCAATGGCAGCAGATCGCGTTGCACGCCTTCGCGCGATACATCGGCGCCCATGCGGCCGTCGCGCGCGCAGATCTTATCGATCTCGTCGAGGAACACGATGCCGTTATTTTCGACGACCTTGATCGCCTCTTGCGTCAATTGCTCGGTGTCCAGAAGCTTGTCGGATTCCTCGTTGATCAGGATCTCATAGGAATCTGTGACGGTCACGCGCCGCGTTTTGGTCCGGCTGCCGCCGAGCTTGCCGAAAATATCGCCGATCGAGATTGCGCCCATTTGCGCGCCAGGCATGCCCGGAATATCGAACAGCGGCAAACCGCCGCCGCCGGACTGTATTTCGATGTCGATTTCCTTGTCGTTTAGGTCGCCGGCGCGCAGCTTCTTGCGGAAGGCTTCTTTGGTCGAAGCGCTGGCATTTGCTCCAACCAAGGCGTCCAGCACGCGATCCTCGGCGGCTTGCTGGGCGCGCGCTTGCACGTCCTTGCGTTTTCTTTCCCGTGTCAAAGTGATGGCGATCTCGACCAAATCACGCACGATCTGTTCGACATCGCGGCCGACATAGCCGACCTCGGTGAATTTGGTCGCCTCTACCTTGAGAAACGGCGCGCCGGCGAGCCTGGCGAGGCGGCGGGAAATTTCTGTCTTGCCCACTCCCGTCGGCCCGATCATCAAAATGTTCTTCGGCAACACTTCTTCGCGCAGCCGCTCGTCGAGTTGCAGGCGGCGCCAGCGATTGCGCAGCGCGATCGCGACAGCGCGCTTGGCATCCGCTTGCCCGACAATGAAACGGTCGAGCTCGGAGACGATCTCGCGCGGTGAAAAATCGGTCACGCCTTCAACGTCTCTACGGTCACATTGCGGTTGGTGTAAACGCAAATTTCGGCGGCGATGTCGAGCGCGCGGCGTACGATTCCTTCCGCATCGAGCGACCCATCCAGCAAAGCGCGCGCCGCGGCAAGCGCGTAATTACCGCCAGAGCCGATACCAACCACCCCGGCCTCCGGCTCCAGCACGTCGCCGGTGCCGGTGAGGACCAGCGATACGTCCTTATCGGCGACGATCATCATCGCTTCGAGCCGTCGCAAATAACGATCGGTGCGCCAGTCCTTGGCAAGCTCGACCGCGGCGCGCGTCAATTGACCGGGATACTGCTCGAGCTTGGATTCGAGCCTCTCGAATAACGTGAAGGCATCGGCAGTGGCGCCGGCAAAACCGCCGATCACGGCGCCGCCGCCAAGCCGGCGCACCTTTTTGGCGTTGGCCTTGATAATGGTCTGCCCGACGGAGACCTGTCCGTCGCCGCCGATCGCGACTACCCCGTCCTTACGGACCGTCAGGATAGTCGTGCCGTGCCATGTGCTGCCGTGCCATGGGCCGGCTTGGCCTGTTTCTGCCGATGACATCGTTGGATAAAGTATAAACCGGGTTCGAAGGCCTGGGCTGGAAAGCCTTTACTTAAAGCATGATTTAAGAGTTGACC
>DASZCJ010000091.1:0-13259 GCA_035943155.1 Xanthobacteraceae bacterium
GGATAAAACGACAGATTAATATTCTCCAAGACCTTGCGGTTGCCCGGATAGGTCTTGGACAAACCTTCCATGTGATAGATGAATTGGCGGGCCATTATTCGCTTTCGGCTGGGTGGCTTTTGCCCTCGCCCGCGGCGCTTGGGGCAGCGCGGAAAGCGCACGTTGCTTAAGGCGCGGATTTAGAGGAAATCCACTCTCGATGTAGCGAGGGCGGCGCACGGCGGCAAGGCGGCGGCGCTTTTGCGGCGAAACTATCCGCCGAGGCATCCGGGGCGCGCAAAGCCACGCGTTATTCCCCGGTAAGCCCCGAAAATCCTACCAATTTTTAATGATTTCTGCCCAAACTCTGTCTCAAACATGCGTTTGAAAACGTTATATGCGTTTGAAGGCGGCAGCCGCGGTTAGTCCTCATTGCGGTGCCATTGTACGGAGCGTTCCATGCGGCACGATTTCTTCAAAACCCTGCGCCGGGCGTGGCGTACTTGCCTCGGCGGCGAAGGCCCGTATCGACCCGATCTGCACTACATGCGCGGTCCCGGCCCGAAATGGCACGCCAAATACGGGCACTTGGCTCCCAGAACGGCCCTGCCCGGTTCGTCAGGCGCGCACGTCAACCGCGGCGGCCAACACCGCAGCTGATCGCCCTCTCTAAACACCATTTCTTCTCACGCTGGGGGTGAGCCGACGTCGTTGTCGTCCTGCTTGTCCTTGTGCTTGTCTTGCCGCACTGGTTATGAGACGGCTGAGCCGCGTTGCACTCGACGCATGCGGGCGTCCGAACTAACGGCATGCTTGATCGCAAATCAGCAGGAAAACTGGGCGGAAAAAGGGGCGATAAAAATGACGGTTCGTTGCGCAATCCTCGACGATTACCAGAATGTGGCGCTCAAGCTCGCCGACTGGTCCAAGGTCAAGGATGAGATCGAGATCAAAGTATTTCACCAACATCTCGGCGGCGCTGACAAGGTCATCGCCGCGCTGCAGGGCTTTCCCATCGTCGTCGCCATGCGCGAGCGCACCGCATTTCCGAAGAAAGTCATCGACGCGCTGCCCGAGTTGAAACTCCTGATCACGACCGGGATGCGCAATGCCTCGATCGACACCGAGGCGGCCAAGGCGCGCGGCATCACCGTGTGCGGCACCGGCACGTTCGGCAATCCGACCTCCGGCGTTGCGATCGCCCTGATGCTCGAACTGACACGCCATATCGGCTACGAAAACGCGCGGCTGCATTCCGGCGCAGCCTGGCAGACCACCATCGGCCTTGACCTCGAAGGCATGACGCTCGGCATTCTCGGACTGGGCAAGCTCGGCACGCGCACCGCGACTATCGCCAAGGCCTTTGGCATGAAGGTCATCGCCTGGAGCCAGAACCTGACCGCCGAAAAGTGCCGCGAGGTGGGCGTCGATTATGCCGCCAAGGACGATTTGTTCCGCCAATCCGATTTCATCACTATCCATGTCGTGCTGTCGCAGCGCACGCGCGGCTTGATCGGCGCCCACGAGCTCGGCCTGATGAAGCCGACCGCGTATCTCATCAACACCTCGCGCGGCCCGATCGTCGACGAGGCGGCGCTGCTCGCCGCGCTGCGCGAGCGCAAGATTGCCGGCGCGGGGCTCGATGTGTTTGACGTCGAGCCGCTGGCACTCGATCATCCACTGCGCAAGATGGACAATGTCGTGATCACGCCGCATCTCGGTTACGTGTCCGAACAAAATTACCGGCGCTACTTCGCCGAGGCGGTCGAAGACATTCGGGCCTTCCTTGACGGCAAGCCGGTGCGAGTTTTGACTTAGCTCTCCCGATTTTCTCGGAAAGGCGCTAACCTGACCTTCCGACAAGCGCCATCGGGAGAGTCATCACCGTCATGACGACCCGCGAACAAAATGATTTTCTCGCGCGCACCGGTTCCGGTACGCCGATGGGAAATCTCATCCGCCGATATTGGATTCCGGCGCTGCTGTCGTCGGAGATTGCCGAGCCGAATTGCCCGCCGGTCCGCCTGAAGCTTTTGGGCGAACGGCTGATCGCGTTTCGCGACAGCCAAGGCCGCGTCGGCGTCATGGACGAATTCTGTGCCCATCGCGGCGTCTCGCTGTGGTTCGGCCGCAACGAGGACAACGGATTGCGTTGCCCCTATCACGGCTGGAAATACGACGTCGCCGGCCAATGCGTTGAAGTGCCCTCGGAGCCGGTCGAGAGCGGCTTTTGTAAGAAGATCAAACTCGCCGCTTACGATTGCATCGAGCGGGGCGATGTCATCTGGGTCTATATGGGATCGCCCGAGCGCAAGCCGCCGCCGCCGAATTTCGAATGGGCAACCGTGCCGCCAGCGCATCGCTTTGTCACTAAGCGGACGCAGGAATGCAATTGGCTGCAAGCACTCGAGGGCGGCATCGATTCGGTGCACGTCTCTTTTCTGCACCGTCACGATTTGCGCAGCGATCCGTTACATATCAGCCGGGGCGCTGAATTCACGCGTGAGACCGCCGCGCGCTTTGAAGTGATCGAAACCAGCGGCGGCATGGTGATCGGCGTGCGACGTCCCGCGACGCCAGGCAAGCTTTACTGGCGGATCACCCAATGGGTCATTCCGTTTCACACCATGATCCCGCCTTATGGCGACAACGCGCTCAACGGTCACGCCTTCGTGCCGGTGGATGACGACAACTGCATGGTGTGGTGCTTCACCCATCATCCGATCCGCCCGCTTTCGACGCGTGAGCTCGACACGATGCGCAACGGCGGCGGCATTCACGTGAAGCTATTGCCCGGCTCGTTCCGGCCGGTCGTCAACAAAGACAACGACTATATGATCGACCGCGTGGCGCAGAAGCACCACAAGTCCTATAGCGGGGTCCACGGCATCGCCATGCAGGATGCGGCGATCCAGGAAAGCTGCGGTCCCATTCAGGATCGCAGCCTGGAAAACCTGGTTTCGACCGACAACGGCGTGATCATGGCGCGGGCGCGATTGCGCAAGGCGGCGCTCGGCGTGATGCGCGGGGAAGCTCCGGACGGCCTTGATCCGCAAACGCATGCGGTCCGTTCCGCGGCGATCGTGCTGCCGGAAACGGCGAGTTTCTACGATGCCGCCGCCGAGGCGCTGATCGCAAGAGCAGGCGTCGCCCACGCCTCAGTTTGAATGTTCGCGAGCATGCGATGCGCGCGCCGCTCACAGGGCGATGCGCGTCATCCAGTCGGTCTGCGGATAGACAATGAGCGCCGCCGCAGCGAGCGCGATGCCATAAGGAACGCCGGCATCGGGCCGGTGCAGGCGTTCGGCCCATTGCCGGCCCAGCAAGAAATCCGGCAACGGCGCAATGCGAAATAGAACGATCAGTAATGTCAGCGCGCCGCCCAACAGCGACGCGTAGATGAGATAATCGAACAGCTGGCCGAAGCCAAGCCAGAGCGCAGTGGCCGCCGCCAGCTTGGCATCGCCACCGCCGATCCAGCCACAGGCGAAACAGGCAAAAGCTGCTGTCAGCACCGCAGCGCCGGCGCCAAGATGTGACAGTAGTTCAGCGCTGCTCACGCCGCCCAGCGTGGCGAGCAGAGCAAATCCCGAGATCAGAAGCAGCGAAACGCGATTGGCAATCCTCATGGTGAGAAAGTCGCTCGCGGCGGCGAACGCCATCACGCCCGGGAACAGTGTCAATCCGATCGCTTCGCTCAGCATGGCGCCTTCGTCTGCAAAAATGGAAAAGGCTCCAGAGCGCGACCGAAGCCCTCTTGCGCTGGCCGATAACGGCGAAAGTCTATTTGGGCGTGCTGGAAAGGCTGGAGAATGCCGTCTTGAGATTGTTGCCGAGGCCCTGGATGACGGCGATGATGGCAACGGAAATGCCGGCCGCGATCAGACCATATTCGACGGCGGTCGCGCCGGACTCGTCTTTGGCAAAACGCGCGAGAAGACTTTTCATAAGTGTTGGCTCCTTGAAATTCATCTGGCTGCCCAAGCCGACCAAATGGCTTACCAACCGTTTGGAATAAGCGGCAAAGTATCGGCGATGAATTTCAAGGCGGTTAAGCTAACCCGACCCGGTTCGGGTTTCTGAACTGTAGTTAATTTCTTATTGCAAATGCAGAAAGCGGGCTCCAGCCGGCCAGGCAACCGAACGGAATAGCTATTTATTTTCTGGAATCGGCAGCGCGGTCGTCGATTTGATCTTTTCCATGGCAAAACGCGAGGTGACGTTCTTCAACGGGACCGCCGCAATCAGGCGCTTGTAGAAGGAGTCATAGCCGGCGATATCGGCGACAGCGACGCGCAGCATGTAATCGACGTCGCCAGCCATGCGATAGAACTCCATCACTTCCGGCATTGCCGTGACAGTCTTTGCGAAGCGGTCGAGCCAATCCTGCGAATGGTCGCCGGTTTCGATGGAAACGAAAACGCTGATTGGAAGCCCGAGCCGCTCCTGATCCACCAAGGCGACCCGCTTGAGGATGACGCCGTCGGCTTCAAGGCGCTGGATACGCTTCCAGCATGGCGTCGACGACAGTCCAACCCGCGCGCCAATCTCGGCGACCGGGAGCGCTGCGTTATCCTGCAAGACAGCAAGGATTTTCCTGTCGATCGCATCCATGAGCTGGATTTTCCAAAACGGCTAGCTTTCTAGTTTTTAGAGAGAAAAATATTCTCAGGCAAGGTCGAGGGCCGTTTGACCTGCTGCGGCGAGGCTGCCCCGCCAGTGCCGCTACCGCTGATAGATCCGCCCGCTGCGCCGGCGTTATCCGCCAGAAAGGCCTCGACTTCGGCGCGCGTCGGCGCACCGGCCGAGCCGCCGATGCGGGTGCATTTTATTCCGGCCACCGCAGCGCCGAAGCGCATCGCTTCGACCTCGCTTCGGCCTTCGGCGAGCGCCATCGCAAAGCCGCCGTGAAACGCATCGCCGGCGCCGAGCGTATCGACGGCGGTGATGTTGAACACCGGCAAACGGTGCAGCTTGCCGCGATTGAGATAGACGATGTCGTCGGGTCCGTTGCTGACGGCAAGGAACGCCTCGGTCTTGTCGGCGATGCGCAGCAAGCCCTCGCCGAGATCGGCGGCGCCGGTGGTTTCGCGCAGGCATTCCCACGAAAACACGACGTGCGAGGCGATGCGAAACAGCGGATCGTCCTCGAGCGTCGGGCGATCACCGTCGAGTACGACCGGCAAATCGTGTTGCCGCGCCGCTTCGCAAATCGGCCGAACGAATTCCGGATAACGATTGTCTGCCAACACCGCGTCAACGCCGCTGACCGCGCGCTCCGGGTCGTGCGGCGCGGCGGTGGCGATGCGCTCGTCGCGATAGGTGACGATCGTGCGGTCGCCGCGTGCATTCATGAAAATCGCCGACAGTGCGGTCGCCAGTCCGTCGATCCGCTGACACGCCGAACAGTTGACCTTCTCCCGCGCCAATGCTTTGAGCACACGGTCGCCGTTTTCGTCCTCACCCGCCGGACCGCCCATCGGCCCTGCGAGCGAGGCGCGGCCGCCCAACCGGGCAATGGCAACTGCGGCGTTGGCAGCGCAGCCGCCATTAACGACAAAAAATTCCCTCGCCTGCACTTTGCCGTCCGGCTGGGGGAATTCGTCGACGCGGAAGACCTCGTCAAGCACGATGATACCGGCGCAGAGAATGCGCGGCGGACGTTTAGCGGAGGAGGACATCAGGGCCATCCTCGATGTAGCTGCGAATGATGTGGTGGGCGATTGCGACCGGCGGCGGCGTGGTCAGGCCATGCGGGTGCGCACGGTTGAGCATCAGGACCAATTCCTCACGGTCGAACCAGCGCGCGTCTTCGAGCTCTTCGCGATCAATGACGATCGTATCTGACAATGCTTCGGCGTGGCAGCCTATCATGATCGAAGACGGGAACGGCCACGGCTGTGATGCGAAATAGCTTACCTTGCCGCAAGGAATGCCTACTTCTTCCCCGACCTCGCGGCGAACCGCTTCTTCGATCGTTTCGCCAGGTTCGGTGAAACCGGCCAGGCATGACCACATGCTCGGCGCGAAACGCCGCGAGCGGCCGAGCACGCATCGTTCGCCCGCGATTGCCAACATGATGACGACCGGATCGGTGCGCGGAAAATGCTCCGCGTGACAAGACGGACAATCGCGCCGCCAGCCGCCCTGAGTCAGTGCAGTGGCGGCACCGCAATTCGGGCAAAAGCGGTGTCGCGCATGCCACCCGAGCAGCGCTTTTGCCTCGGCCAGCGGCGGAAGGTGATCCGCAGCGACCATACCTTGGACCGCAATCGAGCGAAGATCGGTGACTTTAAGATCGTTGCGTGCCTTCAACCGATCTACTGCATCTTGGTCGAGGCCGAAACCGAACCGCGGCGCAGCATCGGCAAGCCCGAGGAATACAACTTCGCGAACCGCGCCGAGCGCGCGCGTCTCAATTTGCGAAAATAACGGCTCGCATAATTCGTTACTGGCCTTGAGCACGACCAGTTCGCCGCCGATCACATAAGTTCCGGCTTGCGCGTGTTCGCAACACCGTTTCAGCGCGGCATCGTTGCTACGGATGCCCACGGCGCGGTCGAGCTGGTTGGCGCTATAGCCGAGCGCAGGCCGCGGACCGAGTGTCCCGATTCCAAAGTTCGTCACCATTTACGGGCCCGCTCGTTCGAACTTCGGAATCGATAAGGACACTAGCAAATCTATCCTCGCAGTGCCGCTTTTGAACCCGAAGTTCGCATCGGCAGGCTCGGTAAACTCGTGCGAACTTCGGGTTCGCGGGATCGGGACGGGGTGCCACGATCACGAAGGAGATGTTTCAGGCCGCATTACTCGGCCGCTTCATGCAATGGTCGCGGATAAATTGCCTCGTACAGGTCAGGCCGCTGCCATTGCGGGCCAAGGACGCCCTGCTTGGCACCGCATGTGGCCGACGAACCGACTTCGTCGCGTGAGGCGCGCAGCTGACGCAGGCGGTCGAGGCTGACATCGACAATGCTCAGCCCTGCCGCCGTGCTCTCGAACATGATTTCCTCGGGCGCTGCCACCATCGCGAGTCCGCGTTGGGCGTGATCGAACAGGTTCTGCGTGGTCACGACGATCGCCAGATTTTCAATCGCGCGCGCCCAGATCAGCGTCCGCCAAGTCGCCCACAGCCGATTTTTATCGATTCCCGCCGGCATGAAGATGAGCTCGGCTCCCCGCAGCGCCAGCGCGCGCGTGACTTCCGGCATATAGACCTCGCTGCACATGGCCAGGCCCACCTTGCCGTACGCGGTGTCGAAGACGGGGAAGTCGTTGCCGGCGACGTATTGGAATTCCCACGACCGGCCACCCGTATAGATCCACGGTCCGTTCGGATGCGTACGCCGATACCGCGCCGGTGCCCGTCCGTCGGGATAGGTCATAACGATGAGGTTGTGGGCGGTCGCTGCCTTGACGTCGATCGGCTCGATGGTGCCGAAGACGGCGTTCACGCCGTGCTTGGCGGCACTTTCGGCAAGCGCCGCGGTCGGATCGAACGTCGCCGGCATGCGCCATGGACCGGGATAGGTTTCCGGGAAGCAGATAAAATTCGCTCCCTCTCCTGCCGCCCGCTCGACCCACCGCACTGCCTCGCCGAGATTGCGCTGGGCATCGCTGGGCGGATGCGAAATCGGCTGCACAACGGCGATACGGAAAGTCATTGGCGTCTCCTTAAGCCTAGCCAACGGTTTGCAGCGAATTGAAGCCGCGCAGCCGCGCAAGGTCAAGGCGCGCACCTTGCTTGAAGTTTTCGAAATCGAGGGTACCAGACTTCCGGCGCTTCTGACGACCAAGCCGGGCGGAAAGCTCACTCCGCCAGAACGTCGCCGGTTTCGAGCGGCAGCGCGCTTGATGCGTACCATTCGGCGTGGGCGGCCGCGCGACGGCGCGCGTGATCGTTGGTTGGCAGCTGCAAAAGCGCATAAAGGTCGCGTACTTCCTGCCGAGCTGCGAGATGCATGCGGCTGGGCCGGGTGCCCAAGGTCGGAACGTCGAGCAAATCGACAGCTGTTAGCCCTGCTGGGAACAACTGGCGGTACACGATGCGCTCGGCGCAGCCGTCGAGCGGACGGAAGCCGAGACTGATCGCCAGCCGCTTGAGGCTGTCGTCTACCTGCCGGCCGAGCGAGAACCGATTGCGGATGGTGCGCCAGTCGATGTTGCTGCCATCGAATAGCCGGCGTTGACGACGCGCCTCCGCCACCATCGCGGCATAATGCCCGGTTTCGGTCACTTCATGGGTCACCGGGTCGATCGAACCAAGCGTGCCGAAATCAAGGAAGCTGTCGTTCAGGGGCGTCAACACCGTATCCGCTACCAAGTGCGCAAGCCGCATCAAGTAGCTATCGTTCGCCGGCGTATCGATGACGAGGAAATCGACGGATTCCTGAAGGCCACACACGGCTGATGCAAATGCCGCCGAGTCCGCCGCCTCGTTCTCTTTGACGTTCGGGCCCTCGGTGCGCGGAATGTGGCTGTGAATGGGAGTCTCGAGTTCAATTCCGCAATGCTTTGCCCAGACCCGTCGATTTTCGATATAGCGCGTGAGGCTCTTTTGATTGCTGTCGAGATCGATCGTAGCGACGCGCTGGCCATCCGTCAGCAAGGCGATGGCGACATGCATGGCGATTGTCGTCTTGCCTGAACCCCCCTTCTCGTTACCGACGACGATCACATGCGGCGCCGTCGGGAGCGCGGGCGCCTGGTGCATTTCTCTGACTTCTTTACTCCGGTGTCGAATAAATGCAACCGCGATCACTCAGTTCCGAATTGCCCACAGTTTTTTGCGCACGATATCTCTGCGCCAGGACAAATGGGACTGATCGCCGCGAATATCGCGGGCTCTGGCTTGGCATCGTGCCGCGCAAATCCGCGCAACAGAGCAGAAGCAACGCAGTCGGGAGAACCCGATGCTCAATAATAAAACACGTCGTAAACGACCTCGACAACTTCGCCGTTCGTGAGATTGACCAGGAGCAGATCCGGCCCGTAGCGCACCCATTGAAAGTCGGGCGGCGGCGGCGGCAGGCCGAGCAGGTCCCAATCAGGGTACCAATAATCGCGCACCAGGAAAATCGGTGGCAGGAACGCACCGATCTCCCAGCGTCGATAGCCCCAGCCGGGCGGATAGACATATGGTCCACTGCGCACGCGCTCGAATGCACGTCCGCGATAAAAGAACTGCGCCCCGCCGGGACGGCCAAATTCCGCCCGCGGATGCGGCTCACCGGGGCGGACAAACTCGGCGCCCGGATGCGGCTCACCCGGGTGGACAAACTCGGCACCCGGATGCGGCTCGCCCGGGTGGACAAACTCGGCGCCCGGATGTGGCCCGCCCGGCCGAACAAACTCGGCGCCCGGGTGCGGCCTGCCACCGGGATTGATGATCTGCGCTCCCGGCGGCGCGCCGGTGTTCGGCCCGCGCGGCGCAACAAACGGCTTCGGCGGCGGCGGACCACCTCCTGGATGCTGCTGCGGCGACGGACGCCCGCCGCCACGATGGTCATCATCGCGCTGGGCCAGAGCCGCGCCGGGCAGCGCTAGCGCCAGGATTCCAGCCAACATCACCGCCGTGATCACACCGGCAGTAGGCGCGCCCATTTTTGCGGGCAAAATCGTGTCCTCTGGGGAAGAATCGGAAGCTTACCCCAAGGTATCAAATCGCCGCAGCAAGCGAAAATGGCAAGCTTGCTTTCCCGCCCGCCGCAGCCGATATAGGGCACGGGAGGTTGGCGGTGGACGAGCCACTCGCCAACCGGGTCAGGTCCGGAAGGAAGCAGCCCTAACGAGCGCGGTTCGGGTCGCTTGTCAGCCTCCCACCTGTTCCTTTTGAATCCACGCTACTGCGCCCCTCACATGAGCGGCGAACGCAGTCGCTACATTTTTTAACCTCAGGATCGCGTATCAAGCAGATCATGAGCGAGATGACGACGACATCCGCTTACCGCGTACTAGCGCGCAAATACCGGCCGGCGACATTTGACGACCTGATCGGTCAGGACGCCATGGTGCGCACTGTCTCGAATGCGTTCGAGGCTGGGCGGATTCCGCAGGCGTGGATTCTCACCGGCGTCCGTGGCGTCGGTAAAACGACGACGGCGCGCATCCTCGCCCGCGCTCTTAATTACCAATTGCCGGATGGTTCGATTACCGCACCGACGGTTAAAATGCCGGTGCTGGGCATCCATTGCGAGGCCATCATGGAAAGCCGCCATCTCGACGTCATCGAGATGGATGCGGCCTCGCACAACAGCGTCGATGATGTACGCCAGATCAACGATGCGATCCGTTATGCGCCGGTTTCGGCGCGCTACAAGGTCTATATTCTCGACGAAGTCCACATGCTGTCCGGCGCCGCCTTCAATGCTTTATTGAAGACCCTGGAAGAGCCGCCGCCGCACGCCAAATTTATTTTCGCCACGACCGAGATTCGCAAAGTCCCAATTACGGTTCTGTCGCGTTGCCAGCGTTTCGATCTGCGCCGCGTCGATGCCGCGCGTCTGGTCGAACATCTGCAAACCATCGCTGCTAAGGAGGCGATCAAAGCGGAGCCGGAGGCGTTGGCGCTGATCGCCCGTGCGGCGGAAGGTTCGGTGCGCGATGCGCTCTCGCTGTTCGATCAGGCGATCGCACATGCCGGAGCGCAGTCCGGCGCCGCCACGGCTGGACCGGTACGGGCCGAAGATGTACGGCAGATGCTTGGGCTCGCCGACCGCACGCGCATTATCGAATTGTTCGATGCGCTGATGCGCGCCGACGTTGCCGCGGCCATCAAAGAATTGCGCGACCAATACGATTCCGGCGCCGATCCGGCCATGGTGCTCGGCGATCTGGCCGAATTTACCCACTTTGTCACGCGGGTAAAGATCGTACCGGCATTGGCCGATGACGTCGCGCTGACCGAGGCCGAACGCGTACGCGGCCGCGCCTTCGCCGCCAAACTCTCCATGCGGGTTTTGGCGCGCACCTGGCAGATGCTGCTCAAGGGCATCGCCGAAGTCGAAGCTGCGGGCCGGCCGGTCGATGCCGCCGAGATGGTTTTGGTCCGCCTCGCCTATGCCGCGGATTTGCCGACACCCGATGAAGTGATTCGTTCGCTTGACCAGACGCGGCGCGCTGATGGTGCCGGCGAAGCGCAGTTGGCAAAGCAGATGTCTGCGGACCAACCGCGATTGGATCAACCCCGCCCAGATACCACCGCGAGAGGATCTCGCGCCGCCGCGCCGCTCGCTGCGGCGATGCCCATGAGCGTATCCGCGCCGGCGCCGGTCAGTGTACCGACAGCCGATGCCGCCGACGTCCGGGCGGTAAAAAGTTTCGATGATCTGATTGCGCTCGCGGCCGAGAAGCGCGACCTTTCGATCAAGAGCGCGCTCGAACGCGACGTGCGGCTCGTCCGGTTCGAGGACGGCAAGATCGAGCTCGCGCTTGAAGGCGGCGCACGGCAGACTCTGATCGGGGAGCTTTCGAAGAAGCTCACCGAGTGGACCGGCCGCCGCTGGATGGTCGCGGTATCGGCCGAAGCCGGCTCGCCCTCAATCCGCGCTCAAGCGGAAATGCGCAAGACCGAACTCAAGGACGGTGTGCGCGGCGATCCCCTGGTGCAGGCGGTATTAGAGCGCTTTCCCGGCGCCGAAATAGTCGAGGTCCGTCCGCCGGCAGGACCGGCGGCTGAACTCGCGAACGAAACACCAGCCAGCCCGCAACTCGACAGTGAGGCTGCGGACGATGATACATTGTGAGGCGTCCGTCTGAGCGGCCGCGAGTTCAGCTTGAAGCGATAAACTTGAGAAGCGGGAATTACGATGGCTGATTTTCTTGGCTTGATGAAACAAGCCACCGAATTGAAATCCAAAATGGAGGCGATGCAGGCCGAGCTAGAGCGGCTCGAAATCGAAGGCGCCGCCGGCGGTGGCCTTGTCGCCATTACGGTTTCCGGTAAGGGCGACGTGCGCGGCGTCCATATCGACGACTCGCTTCTCAAACCCGATCAGAAGGAAATTCTCGAGGATCTCATTGTTGCGGCGCATGCGGATGCGCGGCGTAAGCTCGAGGCCACGCTCCAGGAAAAGATGCAGGCCCTTACCGGCGGTCTGCCGCTGCCGCCGGGGCTAAAGCTGTTTTGATGCCCACCATTTCCGCCGGTCCCGAAATCGAGCGCTTGATCCAGTTGCTCGCCCGCCTGCCGGGACTTGGGCCGCGTTCGGCGCGGCGCGCCGCCTTGTTCCTGATCAAGAAACGGGAATTGCTCATGGCGCCGCTCGCCGCCGCCTTGCAGACCGCGATCGAAAAAATCGCGATATGCCGAATTTGCGGCAATATCGATACGCAAAATCCCTGCACGCTCTGCACCGATCCAAGGCGTGAGGATTCGGCGATCGTGGTGGTCGCCGATGTTGCCGATCTGTGGGCGCTCGAGCGCGCGCATGCCATCAACGCCCGCTATCACGTGCTGGGCGGGATCTTATCGCCGCTCGACGGCGTCGGACCGGATGATCTTTCGATTGCGGCGCTCATCAAGCGGGCGAGCGACCCAGCCGTCAAGGAAGTCATTCTCGCGCTCAGTGCGACTGTCGAGGGCCAGAGCACCGCTCATTACGTTACCGATCTTCTGCACGACGCTGATGTGCGGGTGACGCGGCTTGCCCATGGCGTGCCGGTCGGCGGCGAACTCGATTACCTCGACGAGGGCACGTTGGCGGCAGCAATTCGAAGCCGGACCCCATTCTAGCCAAACCGGCCGGCGGGAAATGGTATCTGTGCGTGCCTGCAATTTAGTCACAAGCCGCCTGCGATCGCACCAGCGGATAGACCAAAATGCTATTGCGTACAGCGGCGGTGGCTCAGGCTGACGGTGCAGGATGGCTCACGTTTGCTCCGGGTTTCGCTTATGGCTTAACGCGATTTGACTTGAGCTGACTTGTTTAGACTTGACCTGCCTTTTCAGACTTGACCTACCACTTGACCTGCCTTTTCAGACTTGGCCCGCCCTTTGCATGACAAAGCCTGGCAGTCTCGGTGTCACCCAGCGTGGCCACTTGAGATTGCTGGAGCCCCGGAACTCCCGGCACCGGGGCTCTATTCTTTTGCGGTCTCGCCCGCCCTGTTCGATCGCGCCGTACGCAGTCTCCGGTCGCAGCCGCGGAACATGCCGTTTGCCGTTCGCGGACATCGCGCAACCGGCTTGGCGCAACCCGCTTGCAGTTCCCAAATTGCCTCCGCGCATCGGGCGAAGGGAGGACCGATATGGCGAACGCACCAAGCAAGCCGTACAAAGG
>DASZCJ010000092.1:0-21828 GCA_035943155.1 Xanthobacteraceae bacterium
ACGCCCTTTTCTTTTGTTCAGATCGGCAGCCACCCGGTCTGATCACTTTCTAGGAAAAGAATCGGAAGCGACTACTCGGCCGAGCGGAGGCGTGACATGGGATTACTTGAGGGCGACACTGCGTTGATCACCGGCGCAGCGTCGGGGATTGGGCGGGGTATAGCGAAGGCGCTTGCCGCCGAGGGAGTTCGACTGGTCCTGAGCGACATTGCCGAGCAAGCCGGGGCCGCGCTGTCGCGGGAATTGAACGCCGGTTTTATTGCGGCCGATCTTGCCGATCCGGCTGCGGCGCGACCGCTGTTCGAGGCTGCAGTAAAAACGGTCGGGTCGATTTCAATTTTTGTGCATAGCGCCTCGCCAAAGCGTAACGAGAGTGACGCCGCCTTGGCTGTGACTGAGGCTCAATGGGATTCGATGGTCACGGTAGGCCTTCGTGCCGGCTTCGTGCTCGGCCAGGCCGTAGGCGCGCATATGAAGGCGCGCCAGATCAGAGGGCGGATGCTTTTTATAACCTCGTTGCACGCCTATACGCCGCGCAATCTGCCGCATTACAGCGCCACTAAAGCCGGTCAGACCATGCTGGTGAAAGAACTGGCGCGCGCACTCGGAGCGGATGGCATTCGCGTCAATGCAATAGCTCCCGGCGCAATTCCCGGCGGTGGATTCGACGCCGATGTTAGCTCGCTCACGAAGATGATTCCGCTCGGCCGGACCGGTACACCGGAAGACATCGCTGATATGGCGGTTGCGCTCTTGTGCGATCGCTTTTCGCGTTATGTCACCGGGGCGACGATTGCAGTTGACGGCGGTCTCGCTCTATTCAACTGGATTCCGATGCGGGCAAGCCGGTAAAGTCATTTACGTTACTTGCGATGGCGCAATCGTTCCGCGATGACGAACAGCAGCGGAATAACGAAAATGCCGAAGATTGATGCGGCGATCATGCCGCCGAAAACCGGCGTGCCCACCGCGTGGCGTGTAGCAGCGCCAGCTCCGCGTGCGATGACAAGTGGAAACAGCCCAAAGACGAAGGCAAAGCTCGTCATCATCACGGGACGAAAGCGTAAACCTGCCGCTTCGATGGCGGCTGTGTAAATATCTTTGCCGAGCCGCCGCTGCTCTACCGCGAACGCCACGATCAAAATTCCGTTCTTGGCGGCAAGTGCGATCAGCGCCACCAGACCGATCTGTGCATAGACGTCGAAGCTCAGCCGCGCGATTGCTACCGCGACGAGCGCTCCTAAAATTGCAACGCTGACCGACAGCAGTGCGGGGAGCGGAATGTTCCAGCTTTCATAAAGCGCGACCAGAAACAAATAGGCGAACAACACCGCGAGCCCGAGCACGATTATCGTGCGTCCCCCCGCTGCTTTTTCCTGGAAGGCAGTCCCAGTCCATTCAAAGCTGTATCCGGGTGGCAGCGTCGTGGCGGAAATCCGTTCCATGGCTGCGAGCCCCTGGCCGGAACTATAGCCGGGCTTGGGTGCGCCATTCACGATCGCGGCGCGGTAGCCGTTGTAGCGGACCACGGTCTGCGGCCCTTGCACGAGCTTGGCTTCGGCCAGCGCACGCATAGGCACCATGCTACCGCGCGCATTCCGCACGTAAATGTTCTGAATTTCGTCGATCCGTTTGCGAAACGACGTCTCCGCCTGCAGATTGACCTGCCAGGTTCGCCCGAAAACGTTGAAGTCGTTGATGTAGTAGCTGCCCAGCGTCGACTGCAGGGCGTTAAAGATGTCGCTGATCTTGACGCTTAACACCTGTGCTTTGTCTCGATCGATGTCGAGAAAAATTTGCGGCGTGTCGGCAGCATAAGTACTGAATACGCCAGCGAGCTCGGGCTGGCCGTTGGCGGTCACGAGCAACCCGCGTAACACCGCCGCGAGATCGGTAGGCGTCTGTCCTTGCAGCGCTTCCAAGACATATTGGAAACCGCCGGTGCTTCCCAAGCCGATAATCGGCGGCAGGTTAAACGGAAAGGCGATGGCGCCGGGGATCGCTGCCAATAGCGGCCGTAATCGCGCAACGATCGCGCTCGCGCTTTGCGCAGGATCGGTACGCAGCTCGTACGGCTTGAGCCGGATGACGAAGAATCCCTGATTTGAAGACGCAACGTAGTCGATGAAATTCAGCCCGACCACGGACAACACGCCTTCGACGCCGGGAATGGGTCTGACAATATTTTCGACCTGCTTGACGACCGCCTCGGTGCGGTTGACTGATGCGCCTTCCGGCAACCGCAGCGCGGCAAAGATTGCGCCCTGGTCCTCGTCCGGCAGAAAACTTTGCGGCGTCACGTAAAATATCAGGACCGACACGCCTATTGCCCCCGCGACGACGACGACCGCAACCACGGTGGTGCGCATCAGTTTGCGGACAGTCGCCACATAGCCGTCGCGCGTTCGGTCGATCGCACCTAGCACATAGCGCATTGCGCCTCGACTGGTATGACCGCGCTTTAGCAGCACCCCACATAGTGCAGGACTCAATGTGAGCGCGTTGAGCGCCGAAATGAGCATCGAAACCGATACGGCAACGGCGAATTGACGAAACAATTGCCCGCTGATCCCTGGGATGAATGCCACCGGAACAAAGACCGACAACAACACGAAGGTGATGGCGAGGATGGGACCGGTGATCTCGCTCATCGCCTTTTTGCAAGCATCGGCTATGGAAAGCTCGGGCTCTTGCTCGATCACCCGCTCGATATTCTCAACGACGACGATCGCGTCATCGACGACGATGCCGATGGCCAGCACGAGGGCTAATAACGAGATCGTATTGGCCGAATATCCGATCAACAGCAGCACCGCAAAAGTGCCGATGACGGACACCGGCACGGCGGCCAGCGGAATAAGCGTCGTGCGCAGCTTGCCGAGAAACAGGAAAACAACAAGGGCAACCAGGACTATAGCGACAACGAGCGTGCGGATGACTTCGACCATGGTAGAGGTGACAAACACGGTACTGTCCCAGAAAACCGTGTAGTTCAAATCGGCGGGGAAACGCGTCGCAAGCGTATTCATCGTGTCGCGGAGTTGCTTGGCGACATCGACGGCGTTGGATCCTGGGGATTGATAAATGCCAATCGCAGCCGCTGGAGCGCCGTTGAAACGGCTATAGCGGTCCTGCGATTTGGCTCCCATTTCGACACGGGCAACATCGCTGACGCGGACGACCGATCCGTCAGAATTGGCGCGCAGCACGATGCCGGCAAATTCCTGCGGCTGGGTCAGCCGGCCTTTTGTTTTGATATTGATCTGAACCTGCTGGTCACTTGCAACCGGCGCGGCGCCAATGCGGCCGAGTGCCGCTTGGACGTTCTGATTTTGCACTGCCTGGATGACGTCGTTCGGCGTCAGGTTAAGTTCGGTCAGTCGATCCGGATCGAGCCAAATCCGCAACGAATAATCGAGCGGACCAAACAATGTGACCTGACCGACGCCTTTAATCCGCGCCAGTGTGTCGATAATGTTGATGGTCGCATAATTGCTCAGATAGATGGCATCATACGTGTTCTTCGGCGAGTAGATATTGATGACCTGAAGCAGCGCCGCCGATTTCTTGCGTACCGTCAACCCGGATCGGGATACTTCCTGCGGAAGCTGCGGAATAGCCAAGCTGGCGCGGTTTTGCACGTTCACGGTGTCGATGTCCGGGTCGGTGCCCAGCGAAAAGGTCACATTAAGCGTGTAGCTGCCGTCAGACCCGCTCGCCGATTGATAATAGATGGCGTTATCGACACCGTTGATCTGCTCCTCGATCGGCTGCGCGACCGTGGTCTCAACCACTTCGGCGTCGGCGCCTGGGTAATTGGCAGTGAGCGTGACTTGCGGCGGTACAATGTCTGGAAACTGCGCAATCGGAATGGCCGTGATGGCGATTGCGCCCGCGAGTGTGATCAATATCGCGATAACAATCGCGAATCGGGGTCGATCGATAAAAATGGCGGAAAACATCGGCGTCAGTTGACCGCAGTAGCGCTAGTCGAGACGATTTGACCGGGATGAACCTTTTGGATGCCCTCAACGATGACAAGGTCTCCCTCCTTCAAGCCCTGCGTCACGACGATGTCACGACCTTGCTCGACTCCGGTCACGATGCGCCGCTGCTCGACCTTTTTGTCTTCGCCGACAACCATGACGTAGCGACCGGCCTGGTCGAGCTGGACCGCCGACTGCGGAACGACAAGGGACGATTGCGGCGCGCCGCGCTCGACCAACACGCCGACGATCCCGCCGGGGATCAGCATGCCTTCGGGATTTGGCAGTTGTGCCCGGACCAGAATGGTGTCTGTGTCTGGCTGAACCTGAACATCGAGGAGATTGGTGCGTCCGGCATGCGAATACATACTGCCGTCAGGCAGTTTGATGTGAATGCTGACGTGTGGGTTCTTGTCGGCCGAGGCAGCGATCCGATGCTTGTATTCGATGACGTCGGCTTCGCTAGCTTGGAACGTGACGTAAATCGGATCCTGGCTGACGATCGTGGCTAGCGTTCCGGATGATGGACTAACCAGATTGCCTACGGTGAAATTGGCAAGGCCGATCCGACCGTCGATTGGCGAGCGGATTTCGGTGTAGCCGAGATTGATCTTTGCTTGTTCGAGCAGGGCCTGCGCCTGCAGCACATCGGCTTGTGCCGCCTGTTCGTCGGCGGCCCGTTGATCCACGGTGGATTGCGGGATGTTCTGGTTGCGCCCCAGCTCCTGTCCGCGCTGCAGTTGCAAATTGGCATTAACCTCGGTGGCCTTTGCCCTAGCAACATTGGCGCTCTGCTGATCGACCGTCGCTTTATAAATGTCGGGTTCGATGCGGAACAGCAGATCGCCGATCTTGACCTGTTGTCCTTCGGTAAAATTGCGCTCTTTGATGAAACCGGAGACGCGGGCGACGATATCGACTTTATCGATTGCCACCACGCGACCGATGAAATCGCCGGTCGCAGTTACTTGGCGGCTAACTACGGATACGACCGAAACAGCCGGCGGCGGCGCGCCTTGCGCGGCAGCCATGCAACAACTGATGATCAAAAAGTAGGCGCCAATCGGAATCGCCCCGGCAAATGAATTGTGGCGGCGAGCCATAAGAATACTCCTGACATAAGTTCGCGAATTTGCCGGCGATGAGAGTACGCGTGCCACCGTAACGAGAAGCAAGGGCGCTGCCGCAAATATGTCGCTCTGCGCGGCTCAATCGCGGAGCACTTGCAAATTGACAGAACGAGGAGTTCTATTAAACCACGTGCTGCGTGACACGCAACTGATCTTCGCCGACGAGAAACACTCGAGCGGGGACTCTGGTTTGTTGTCGCGTCAGCGGTGCTCCGCGCAGAATTTCAGTATCTCGTTGAGATACGTCGAAGGAGGCTGCAAATGACGGCTCGAGAAGCTAAGTCACTGCGAATTGCTCCACTTGCTACACCGACGGATTTGCAACCGAACGCCGTGCGCGACATTGCAGGAGCGCTCAACATTCTGCTTGCGGATATGTTCGGACTTTATCTGAAAACGAAAAATTTCCATTGGCATGTGTCAGGTCCGCATTTTAGGGATTATCACCTGCTGTTGGATGAACATGGTGATCAGATTTTCGCTACAACTGATCCGATAGCCGAACGCATCCGCAAGCTCGGCGGCACGACAATGCGGTCGATTGGCCAGATCACCCGCTTGCAACGCATAAAGGACAACGACGCGGATTTCGTCACCCCGATGGATATGCTTGCCGAGCTGCGCGACGACAATAAACAGCTCACCGCGAGCATGCGCGAGACCCATGACCTTTGCGATGAACATGGCGACGTTGCGACGACGAGCCTTCTAGAAATCTGGATCGACGAAGCCGAGCGCCGTACGTGGTTTCTATTCGAGGCGACCCGCGCAGCCCGAGGCGAATAATAGAATTGCGAATTTTCGGTCGCTCAATTGCGCGATCATACGTCAGGTATTGGCTCTATATGTGGTCGCGCCACTTATTCCAGCTTGGCGTCCAACGTAATTTGCGCATTGAGAACCTTCGATACCGGACACGTTTTTTCGGCATTGCCGGCCAGCTCTCTAAACTTGGCTTCGTCAAGATTTGGCACGCTGGCACGCAATGTTAGCGCGGACCTGGTGATACGGAAACCTTGGCCTTCCGGTTCGAGAGTGACGGCCGCCTCGGTACTCAGTTGCGTGGGTGTGTAGCCGGCGCCCTGCAATTGAAACGCCAGCGCCATGGTGAAACAGCCAGCATGCGCGGCAGCGATCAGCTCTTCAGGGTTTGTACCCTTCTCGTTTTCAAAACGGGTCTTGTAGGAGTAAGGGGTCTCGGCGAGCACCCCTGAATCGGTCGAGAGATTACCATTGCCCGCGCGGCCACTGCCGCGCCAAACTGCTTTTGCCTTGCGAATCATGGAGGTCTCCTTGGTCTAGGCCCCTCTTGGCTCATTTCGATCTATACTTGCGATCTAATCATCATCTTTGCATGGCCAATATGAACCCCACCAATCACGGCCGTAAATTAGTAGAAAAGTGCGCGCTTTTCAGTTCGCTTGACGAAAAGGCACGTCGCGATATCGCGGCTTATGCCAAACGGCGTAGTTTCACATCTGGCGAATCGATATGCCGCCTTGGCGACCACGGCGACAGCATGATGGCGGTGGTGGTCGGCACGGTGCGTATCTCCCTTCCGACCACTAGGGGCAAGGAGGTCATTCTTGTGGATTTGCGGCCTGGAGAAATCTTTGGCGAAATCGCACTCCTGGACGGCAAGCCGCGGTCGGCCAATGTGACGGCGCTCACCAATTGCGAGCTTGCGGTTTTGGAACGACGAGACCTGCTGCCCTTCCTCGAGCGTAATCCGGCCGCGTGCATGAAGCTGATGGAAATGCTTTGCGCTCGGATCCGTCGTTCGGACGAGCGTATGGCGGACATCGCCTTCTTCAATTTGCCTGTGCGTCTTGCCAAGACATTGCTCAACTACCAACCCGAAGTTCGCGCCGGAATGAAACTATCGCTGTCGCAGAGCGAATTAGCCGAGATGGCGGGCGGAACAAGAGAAAAAGTGAACCGCTGTCTGCGTGAGTGGCAACGCCAGGGCATCATAGAATTAAAAAATCGCTGGACTATCATTCGCAGTCCGGAGGCCCTGCGCGAGCTAGTAGAGTCGATGTAGCGGCAAGACTACATCTCCAGGTCGGTGGCACGTGGCGGCGGTTTGCGGATTTATTGCTGTGACCCGCGGCACAGACATTCTTAGCAAAACCTTCAAGATGGCGCTCAGTCCCCGGTTGGCTGTCATATGCAGTTTGCACAACAACAGCAACATCGGGTCGAGCGCAGCGCGGCACAGGAGGCAACAATGAATTATTCCAACTGGCGATCTGATCGGCTGGTCCTTGCCAAGGTAGCGGAGCGCCGAACATCTCTGGCAACGGGCGCTTGGGAGCGGGTGGTTTCGGTTCTACCAGTGGCGACGTGGTAGCACACTGACAATCTTTTGTATGATCGGCCTGCTGGTGGGTCTTGCCGTGATCCTTACAGTTCCGGGCTTTAGTGAGTCGGTTGAAGCGCTCCAACAATATCTCTGATCTGCTCGGACCGTTACGGCGAACGACCTGTTTGGAGCAGGATGTCCATGGTTTTTCGTTGCGCAAACTGGGGTTTATTTCATGTTAGTGTTTCGCCAGCAAACCTGCGCTCGAAGGACGTCTAATGCGGATTTTGGTGTTTCAGCATGTTCCGGTAGAACATCCGGGTTTTTTTCGTCAGCTCTGGCGCGAAAACGGCGATGAATGGCGCGCCGTCGAACTAGACGAAGGCCAGCTCGTTCCCGACTTGAACGATTTCGATCTGTTGGTCGTGATGGGCGGGCCGATGGACGTCTGGCAGGACGACGTTTACCCCTGGCTCGGACCCGAGAAGGCCGCGATCCGCAGTTGGGTGAAAGAACTCGGTCGTCCTTTCCTTGGAATATGTCTGGGACATCAATTGCTGGCGGCTGCGCTCGGCGGCTCGGTTGGGCCGATGGATCAACAGGAAATCGGTCTCAGCGAGGTCGCATTGACGAAGGCGGGTCGGCAAGATCGGCTATTTGCCGGCTTTGCCGCTCGCGTGGAAACCTTTCAATGGCACGGCGCGGAAGTATCGCGGCCGCCCGATGGCGCCGAAATACTCGCCGAGAATTCATTGTGCGCCGTCCAAGCGTTCCGCTGCGGTGCGCATGCCTATGGGCTGCAATATCATGTTGAGATCACCGCTTCGACCGTCGCGGAGTGGAGCGATATTCCAGAATACCGGGCCGGACTTGAGCGCACGCTCGGTCCCGACGCCGTGAGTCGGCTGCAGGAAGCGGTGACGCCGCGGCTGCCGTCTTTCGAGGCTAGCGCACGCCGCCTAAACGACAGCATCGCCGTCATCGTGGCGGCGGCGCGTTCGGCCAGGTCTTTGAGAGGAAAACGATTATCCGCGTGAACGTGGAATCGAGAAGGATTTACACAAAAATTGAATGTGACTCAGGTGACAGACTATTCCATTGCCGATAATCTTCAGTCTTGGTGGCGGGGGATGATGGCACGATGGAGCGCCCCATGACGCTTGCCCACGCCGTGTCTCCCGAAGCTAGATCTCGAAAAGCCGCAGTTCGCGAAGCTATGCCGGTTGGGGAAGCCGTAAGTTTGCTCGAACTCGAGCGCAGCGTCTTCGATTCCGCCGAAACCGAGATTTTAAGCAAGGCCTTCGCGAAGGCGTGGACCTTTGTTGAATTCGATCCGACGCTTTGCATGCTGGAAGCGTTTGAGCGCCAGGCCGAGCTGGCGCGCTGCTTGATGGCGGTTCTCAAGCTTGGTGACAGCAACCCGACCTCGATTGCAAATTCCGCAATAGCGCTGCTGAGAAAGAGCCAATCGAGAACCTTGCGCCGGCACGTGCCTCGCCGGCTGCCGAATGAAGACCGCGTCGGCGCGGCGCGTTAGCTTGATGGATATAGCGTCAATCCCTGCGCGAATTGAGCAGGCGACTCGGCACGCAGCCGATGGCAATCGTCTCATCAATCGGCAACGTGAAATCATTGCAGGTCTGGAGCAAAACCGGCAGCAACGTCGTACCAGCATTAGCGTTGCTGAAGAATCTGCTTTTTAGCCAGGAACTGCACCTGCGCGATCGTGATTACCTTCATCGTCTTCTTCCGCAATATCATTCTTAAAAACAGGCGATTACCTCGCCGCCTGATGCAGATTTCCTGCAAACGATTCGCACGGTAGAGTTCGCAACATGCGGGCAATAGTGCTGGAACGGCCGGGCGCTCCGCTCTCATTTATGGAGCGGTCCGATCCGCGGCCGGCTGAGGGTGAGGTGCGAGTTCGTGTCGCAGCGTGCGGCGTGTGCCGCACCGACCTGCATGTTGTCGATGGTGAGCTGCCAAATCCCAAGCTGCCGCTCGTACCTGGCCACGAAATTGTCGGCCGCATCGATCTGGTCGGCGAGCGGGTCGCTGCGCTTGGAATTGGCCACCGCGTCGGCGTGCCGTGGCTGGGCCAAACCTGCGGACACTGCAAGTTCTGTCGCAATGGTCAGGAAAATCTTTGCGATCGTCCATTGTTCACCGGCTATACCCGCGACGGCGGGTATGCGACGCATGTGATCGCCGATGCGCGGTACGTCTTTCCGCTGCCCGAGCGCGGCGATGACGTCGCCACTGCGCCGCTGTTATGTGCGGGCTTGATCGGCTGGCGCTCCCTGCAAATCGCGGGTGACGGTAAAAAACTGGGGCTTTACGGGTTTGGTGCCGCTGCGCACATCATCGCCCAAGTCGCGCGCTGGCAGGGGCGTGAGGTATTCGCGTTCACCAGAACGGGTGACGATGCCGGGCAAGCTTTCGCCAAAAAGCTTGGTGCCCGTTGGAGCGGAAGTTCCGACGACACTCCACCCGAACCGCTCGATTGCGCCATTATTTACGCGCCGGTCGGCGCGCTTGTGCCGGCGGCTTTGCGTGCGGTGCGCAAAGGCGGTCGTGTTGTCTGTGCCGGAATCCACATGAGCGACATTCCAAGCTTCCCATACGAAATTCTTTGGCACGAGCGTGAGCTCAAATCGGTCGCTAATCTGACCCGGCAAGACGGCGAGGATTTTTTTACGATCGTGCCAAAGGTGGGGATCAAGACGGAGACTACTGCGTATCCGCTCACTCGTGCCAACGAGGCGCTCGCCGATTTGCGCGCCGGTCGGTTGCACGGCGCCGCAGTTTTGGTGCCGTAACGCGATATCATTTGATAGCGGCGAGCGCATTGGCGAGCGTTTCTTCTGGCGAGCCGCTCGCATCGATGTGTTTCCAATTGATGGCGCCGGTCGTGAATTCCTCTTGCTTGCGCGCGACCTTGGCATCCGCATCGGAAGCGTCCGGTGCGCGCGCGCCGACCCGCTGCAGGCGCGTTGTCAGGTCGGCGAACAGAAATAGTCCGCAAAATTCCACGCTGGCGCCTGCAATCGCGGTCTCAAGCGCGGCGCGCTCTTCGGCCGTGGCGAAAACCGCATCGACGATTGCCGAATGACCGGCGCGCGCCACACGCGCCGCTTTGTCGATAACGATCCCATAAACCGCTTGCGAAATCTCTCTGCGGTAAGCCTCCGGCGGCAAGCGTTCATACTCGGTGACGCCATAAAACGCCTTGCGCTCGACGTCTGACCGAAAAACCAGTGCGCCTGGCGACGGGCTGAGCGATGGCGCAAGCCCCCGCGCCAATAGCGACTTACCCGTGCCGGATAGGCCGCCGATTCCGATAATCTTAGCCTTCACCGGCGCGAGCAGGTTAAGGGCCAAATCGAAATAATGCCGTGCCGATTGCGCGACGGTATGGTTGGTCACATCGAGCCGGGAGGCAGTCGTCATGGCTCGGATCGCCGCCCGCAATGACATGAAGAACGGCAAAGCGGCGATGCCATCGCAGTCGGAGAGCCGTCGCGCTGCCCCATAGTATCCGTTCAAGACCCGGTTTGCGGTGGCGCTACGGTCGAATTCAACGAGATCCATCAAGAGGAACGCCAAGTCGTAAAGCACGTCTCCCGAGGCGATGACGGGATCGAATTCCAACGCATCGAATGCCACCGGCTCCCCATTCAGTATGGCGATATTGCCGAGGTGAAGGTCGCCATGGCCGCGACGGATCAATCCTTGTTTGCCGCGTTCGACCAGGAGAGGCCGTAGCCGTTCCAATGCCGAAAGCAATTGCCGTTCGAGGACTTCAACCGTGCGCTCGGGGAACAGATTTGCGTAACGATGGAAGATCGTTGTGTTGTTGCGGATGAATTGCTCGAGCGCGGTAATCCACGGACCCGCCTCGACCGGCTCGGCGCGTTCATGCATCGCCGCGACTGCAAGGGCGAGTTTGGCTGTAAGGCTCTCGTCGAGTTCGCCGCGCGCGGCCAAGCGATCGAGTGTCTTATCCTCGTCGAAACGCATCATCTCGACTGCCCACTCGACTGGTTCGCCAGGGCCGTCGAGGACGAGGGCGCCGTCGCTTTCGCGCGTGATAGGCACAAGGCGACGGTAAAGCTGCGGCGCGAATTTGCGGTTGATTTGGAGCTCGGCCTCGCATGCCGCCTTGCGCTTGTCCAAAGTTGAAAAATCGAGAAACGGATAGCGCACCGCGCGCTTGACCTTTACTGCGCGATCACCAGCGAGAAAGACCATGGCAGCGTGAGTTTGGTGCCGTTTCACCTCGGTTGTCGCGCCGGCGGCGCCGTAGGTTGCCGGCTCGCCGAGCAATTCGAAAACAGCCTGCTGCGACAGGGTCTCTATCATGCTGTCTCAATTAGCCCTCGAAGCGATAGGATATAGTAGGCTATAGGACTAAATTCACATCATCCTGGCGCGGATTCGAGCTCCTGCCAAATTTTTTGTGCAGAGCGGGAACGAACCCGGATTCACGGCGTTTGCGTCGAGGCAAGGAAGGTTGAGGCCTGAGACGTGAGGGGGATTCCACGTCGGATCCGATGTTTCGCGCCCGGGGTGTTGTGCCCGCGGGATGCTGCTGCACGTCTTATTGCATGCCCTGGCGGCCTCGCGGCGGCGCAACGGCACGAGACGGGCGGACCGATTTCCGCCTTTTGCGCCCGCTTCTTCGCCATATTCCGGCTTAGGCTTCGCTCCGTGTCCCTTACTCCGTGCCGCGTTCTCCCTTCGCCTGCCCTTGGAGCAATCTATGCAGATCGCTGAAGACGTCGTCGGCGCAAAGGACGCCGAGCTTTCCGCCCCCGCCGCAACCGGCGAGCGCCACGTCAACGGCGACGATCCCAGCGGCCTGACCGAACACAGTCTCACCGAACTTCTCCACGCGCTGCAGGCGATGCGTGTGGGCGATTTTTCCGCGCGCATGGCCGGCGACCGCGTTGGTCTCATCGGCAAGATCGCCGACACCTTCAATGACATCGTCGCCACCAACCAGCGAATGGCGCAGCAGCTCGAACGCGTCGGCCAAGTGGTCGGCCGCGAAGGCCGCACGCGCCAGCGCGTGCGCCTGGGTCTGTCCGACGGCGCCTGGGGCGAGATGGAATCAAGTGTCAACTCGCTGATCGACGATCTGTTGTGGCCGACGACGGAAGTGACCCGCGCCATCGCCGCGGTGGCGCAGGGCGATCTTTTACAAACCGTGCAGCTCGACGTCGACGGGCGGCCGCTCAAGGGCGAGTTCCTGCGTTCAGCCGAGATCGTCAACACGATGATCAAACAGCTCAACGTGTTCACCTCGGAAGTCACGCGCGTGGCGCGCGAAGTCGGCACCGAAGGCAAGCTCGGCGGTCAGGCGCAGGTCGGCGGCGTCACCGGTGTGTGGAAGGAGTTGACCGAGAGCGTCAACTCGATGGCATCGAATCTTACGGCGCAAGTGCGCAACATTGCGGAAGTGACGATCGCGGTGGCGAACGGCGACTTGTCGAAAAAAATCACGGTCGACGTGCGTGGTGAAATCCTGCAGCTCAAGGAAGCCATCAATACGATGGTCGATCAGCTGCGCTCGTTCGCCTCGGAAGTCACGCGCGTGGCGCGTGAGGTCGGCACCGACGGCAAGCTCGGCGGCCAGGCGATCGTGCCGGGCGTTGCCGGCACCTGGAAGGACCTGACCGACTCAGTGAATGCGATGTGCGGCAACCTCACCGATCAGGTGCGCAATATCGCGCATGTGACGACCGCAGTCGCCCGCGGCGACCTGTCGCGCAAAATCACGGTCGATGTTCGCGGTGAAATTCTCGAGCTTAAGGACACCATCAACACGATGGTGGACCAGCTGAACGCTTTTGCCTCCGAAGTGACACGCGTCGCGCGCGAGGTCGGCACCGAAGGCAAGCTCGGCGGCCAAGCGCAAGTCCCCGGAGTCGGCGGCACGTGGAAGGATTTGACCGACAGCGTCAACTTCATGGCGTCGAACTTAACGGCGCAAGTGCGCAACATCGCCGAAGTGGCGACCGCGATTGCCGGCGGCGACCTGTCGAAAAAGATCACTGTGAATGTCAGCGGCGAAATCCTGCAGCTGAAGGAAACCATCAATACGATGGTGGACCAGCTCAACGCATTTGCCGGCGAGGTGACGCGCGTCGCGCGCGAAGTCGGCACCGAAGGCAAGCTCGGCGGACAAGCTAACGTGCTTGGCGTCGCCGGCACCTGGAAAGACTTGACCGATTCGGTCAACTCGATGGCGTCGAACTTGACCGCGCAGGTGCGCAACATCGCCGAAGTGTCGACCGCGATTGCGAACGGTGACTTGTCGAAGAAGATCACCGTCGACGTGCGCGGCGAAATTCTCGAACTTAAAGACACCATCAACACCATGGTTGACCAGCTCAATGCGTTTGCCGGCGAGGTGACGCGCGTTGCACGCGAGGTCGGCACCGAAGGCAAGCTCGGCGGCCAGGCTCTAGTGCGCGGCGTTGCCGGCACCTGGAAGGATCTCACCGACAGCGTCAATTCAATGGCCTCGAACCTCACGGGCCAAGTCCGCAACATCGCCGAAGTCGCCACTGCAGTGGCGCGGGGCGACCTATCGCGCAAAATCACGGTCGACGTGCGTGGTGAGATTCTGGAGCTGAAAGACACGCTCAACACCATGGTCGATCAGCTCAATGCCTTCGCCGCCGAAGTCACACGCGTGGCGCGCGAGGTCGGCACCGAGGGCAAGCTCGGCGGTCAGGCTCAGGTGTCTGGCGTCGCCGGCACCTGGAAGGATTTGACCGATAGCGTCAACTCCATGGCTGGCAATTTGACCGCCCAGGTGCGCAACATTGCCGAAGTCGCCACGGCGATCGCCGGGGGCGACCTGTCGCGCAAGATTACGGTCGACGTGCGTGGCGAGATCCTTCAGCTGAAGGAAACGCTGAACACGATGGTAGACCAGCTCAACCGCTTCGCCGGCGAGGTGACGCGCGTGGCGCGCGAGGTCGGCACCGAAGGCCGGCTCGGCGGGCAGGCCAACGTGCCCGGCGTCGCCGGCACTTGGAAGGATTTGACCGACAGCGTCAATTCGATGGCCGGCAACCTGACGGCGCAGGTCCGTAACATCGCCGAGGTGACGACAGCGGTGGCGCGCGGCGACCTGTCGCGCAAGATCACCGTCGACGTGAAAGGCGAAATTCTCGAACTGAAGAACACCATCAACACGATGGTGGACCAGCTGAACGCCTTTGCGTCTGAAGTGACGCGCGTAGCGCGCGAAGTCGGTACCGAAGGCAAGCTCGGCGGCCAGGCACAGGTGCTCGGCGTTGCCGGCACCTGGAAAGACCTGACTGACAACGTCAACTTTATGGCCTCGAACCTGACGGCGCAGGTGCGCAATATCGCCGAAGTGGCCACGGCGATTGCCGGCGGCGATCTGTCGAAGAAGATCACCGTGGACGTACGCGGCGAAATGTTGCTGCTCAAGGACACGCTCAACACCATGGTCGAGCAGCTGCGCTCGTTCGCCGCTGAAGTGACGCGCGTTGCGCGCGAGGTCGGCACCGACGGCCGCCTCGGCGGCCAAGCTGTCGTGCCGGGCGTCGCCGGGACCTGGAAGGATTTGACCGACAACGTCAACCTGCTGGCCGCAAACCTCACCACGCAGGTCCGCAATATTGCCGAGGTGACGACCGCGGTGGCGCGCGGCGACCTGTCGCGCAAGATCACCGTCGACGTGAAGGGCGAAATTCTCGAACTGAAGAACACCATCAATACGATGGTGGATCAGCTCAACGGATTCGCCTCCGAGGTGACGCGTGTGGCGCGCGAGGTCGGCACCGAGGGCTTGCTCGGCGGCCAGGCGCAGGTGCCTGGCGTCGCGGGCACTTGGAAAGACTTGACCGACACCGTGAACGTCATGGCTGCGAACCTCACCGAACAGGTGCGCGGCATCGTCAAGGTGGTGACCGCTGTCGCCAACGGCGACCTCAAGCAAAGCCTTACCGTGAAATCGAAGGGCGAGGTTGCGGCGCTGGCCGAAACCATCAACAACATGACCGACACGCTTGCCACCTTCGCCGATCAGGTGACGACGGTGGCGCGCGAAGTCGGCGTCGAGGGTCGGCTCGGCGGCCAGGCCAACGTGCCCGGCGCCGCCGGCACCTGGAAGGACCTGACCGGTAACGTCAACCTGCTCGCTGCGAATCTGACGACACAAGTGCGCGCGATCGCCGAGGTCGCGACTGCGGTGACCAAGGGCGACCTGACGCGTTCGATCCAAGTCGAGGCGCGCGGCGAGGTGGCTGAGCTAAAAGACAACATCAACACGATGATCGACAATTTGCGGCTCACCACCGACCGCAATACTGAACAAGATTGGTTGAAGACTAACCTCGCCAAGTTCACAAACATGTTGCAAGGCCAGCGCGATCTCACGACGGTCGGCCGGCTGTTACTCTCCGAGCTGACACCACTGGTCAACGCGCATCAGGGTGTGATCTACCAAATGCGCGGCGAAGAGGAGCACAATCGCCTTAAGCTGCTTGCGACCTATGCCGACGACGCCATCAACGGTCATCCGCAAGCGTTACGCCTGGGCGAGGGCCTGATTGGCCAATGCGCGCTCGACAAGCATCGCATGCTCATCACCACGCCGACAGAAGCGACGCCGATCTCTTCGGCCCTGTTGAAGGTGCCGCCACGCAACCTCATCGTGCTGCCGGTTTTATTCGAGAATCAGGTCAAGGCGGTGATCGAGCTCGCCTCGATCCACGAATTCACCGCTTTGCAGACCATGTTCTTGGAACAACTCACCACCTCGATCGGCATCGTGCTCAATTCGATCGAAGCAACGATGCAAACCGAAGGGTTGTTGACGCAGTCGCAACAGCTTGCCGCGGAATTGCAGGCGCAGCAAAAGGAATTGCAGCAGACAAACGAGCAGTTGGAGCAGAAGGCGCAACAGCTTGCCGAACGAAACGTCGAAGTCGAGCGCAAGAACCAGGAAATCGAACAGGCCCGACGCGCACTGGAGGAAAAGGCTACCGAGCTTGCGCTTACTTCGAAATACAAGTCGGAGTTCCTCGCCAATATGTCGCATGAGCTGCGCACGCCGCTTAATTCCATCCTGATCCTAGGCCAACAGCTTACCGACAATCCGGAAGGCAATTTGACGGCGAAACAAGTCGAGTTTGCGCGTACGATACATGGCGCGGGCACGGACTTACTCAACCTGATCAGCGATATTCTGGATCTATCGAAAATTGAATCCGGTACTGTCACCGTCGACGCGGAGGAGGTGTTTTTCGCGAACTTGGTCGACATGGTGGCCCGGCCGTTCCGGCACGAAGCCGAAACGCGGCAATTGTCGTTTGAAGTCCATGTCGATCCAAATCTTGGGCGCAGTATTACGACTGACAGCAAGCGGTTGCAGCAGGTGCTCAAGAATCTCCTGTCGAATGCCTTCAAGTTCACCGCGCAAGGCGGCGTCCGCCTGAACGTGGCTGCGGCGCCCGGCGGGTGGAGCTCGTATCATCCGATCTTGAGTCAGACACCTGCGGTGGTTTCATTTGAGGTCACCGACACCGGAATTGGAATCCCGCTGGAGAAACAGAAGATCATTTTCGAGGCGTTCCAACAGGCCGACGCATCGACCAGCCGCAAATATGGCGGCACCGGTCTCGGGCTTGCGATCAGTCGCGAATTGGCGACGCTCCTTGGCGGCGAAATTCATTTGCGCAGTGCGCCGAGCGCGGGCTCCACGTTCACGCTCTATTTGCCGATCAAATATGTCGGCCCGAACGCGACGCCGCCCGGCGTCACAACCGCCTTGCCACTATCGAGCGCCTCGTCGGTCGCGCATATCGCCAGCGACCGTCCAGTCGAACCGATTCCGGACGATCGGATGGATGTTCAGCCGGGGGACGCAATTCTGCTTATTGTCGAGGACGATCCGCATTACGCGCGGATCCTCGTCGATCTGGCGCGCGACAAAGGCTTCAAAGCGTTGTTGGCGATGCGAGGCGACGATGCACTCAATCTAGCTAAGCAATATCAGCCGACGGCGGTCTCTCTCGACGTGTTCCTGCCGGATATGCTCGGCTGGACCGTACTGAGCCAGCTCAAGCAGAATCCGCTCACCCGGCATATTCCGGTGCAGATCGTTTCGCTCGACGAGGATCGTCAGCACGGCTTGGCGCGTGGCGCGTTTGCGTTCGTCAACAAGCCGACCACCCGCGAGGGCATCGAAGAGGCGTTGTCGCGTATTAAGGAGTTCGCGGAACCGCGCCGGAAGCGATTGCTGGTCGTCGAGGATAATCAGGCCGAGCAGATGAGCATACGAGAACTGCTCGGACACGACGATATCGAGATCGTCAACGCAGAGACTGGTGGCGAGGCCCTGAGCCGGTTGCGCGAGGAGCCCTGCGACTGCGTCGTGCTAGATCTTCGGCTGCCAGACATGACCGGTTTTGAGGTGCTGGAACGCATGCGCGCCGATACCGCGCTTGCCGATGTTCCAGTGGTTGTGTTCACGGGGCGAGAACTGTCGGTCGAGGAGGACGCTCAGCTCCACACCATGGCGCGCAGTATCGTCGTCAAGGGCGTTGAGTCGCCGGAGCGGCTACTCAATGAAACCGCGTTATTCCTGCATCGGGTCATCACCGATCTGCCGCCGGAAAAACAGCAGATGCTGGAGCGGCTCAATTCTTCCGACGATGACCTGATCGGCCGCACCGCGCTTCTGGTCGATGACGATCCGCGTAACATCTTTGCGCTTTCGAGCGCGCTGGAGCGCCGCGGGATGAAGGTGTTGACTGCGACCACTGGCGCGGAAGCGATCGAGATCATTGAAGAAACTCCCTCGCTCGCGATCGTACTGATGGACATCATGATGCCGGAAATGGATGGCTATCAGACTATCGAAATGATTCGCCGTAATCGGGAGTATCGCCGGTTGCCGATCATCGCTCTAACGGCCAAAGCGATGAAAGGCGATCGGGAAAAATGCCTGCAGGCCGGTGCTTCCGATTATCTCGCTAAGCCGGTGAATACCGAGCAACTCCTCTCGGCGTTGCGAATGTGGTTGCATCGTTAAGGCGGTTGTCATGACCGACAAAGTCAACATTCTCCTGGTCGACGATCAGCCGGATAAGCTGCTCGCTTATGAGGTGATTCTTGGCGAGCTCGGCGAGAATCTAGTCAAGACTTCCTCCGGACGTGAGGCGCTGCAATTCCTGCTCAAAAATGACGTCGCCGTTGTCCTCATCGACGTCTGCATGCCGGAATTGGATGGTTTTCAGCTGGCCGCAATGATCCGTGAACACCCGCGCTTCCGCAAGACGGCGATTATATTCATTTCTGCCATTCATCTGACCGACGTCGATCGATTGCGTGGCTATGAGATGGGGGCGGTCGATTATGTCCCCGTACCGGTCGTGCCGGAAGTATTGCGCGCTAAGGTCCGGGTGTTTGCTGAGCTATTCCGAAAGACTCGCGAGCTCGAGCGGATGAACTTGCAGCTCGAGGGGCATGTGGCGGAACGCACTGCGGACCTCGAGGCCTCAAATACGCAGCTTAAGCAGGCAGAACAGGGACGGAGCCTGGCGCTTGCCGCGGGCCAGATGGGATCATGGGACTGGGACCTGGTGAGTAAGCAATGGCGCTGGGATGAAGGTCAGCACCGTATTTTCGGCGTCGATCCGCAGAATTTCAAAATTACGGTGGAGAACATTCGTGCGCTGATCCACCCGGAAGATTGGATGTCGCTCGGTGAGATCGCTCGCGGCATGTCGCAGGGCGCACGTACGCAACAAACCGAGTTTCGCGTTGTGCGGCCTAATGGCGAGATCCGCTGGTGCATCGGAACGGCGGCCGCCAGTCTGGATGACTCGGGCAATGTCGTCCGCATCAACGGCGTCACGATCGACAACACGGACCGCAAAGAGGCGGACGAGCGTCAGATCCTGCTGGCGCGCGAGGTCGACCATCGCGCGCGGAACGCGCTCGCGGTTATTCAATCCATCGTCAGGCTGACCCGCGCAAAAAGCGTCGATGAGTATGTGCAAGCAATCGAAGGCCGCATCAAAGCGCTGGCGCGCGCGCATACTCTTCTTTCCGATTCACGCTGGCGCGGCGCCGATCTTGGCACGCTGGTCGGAGAAGAATTGGCGCCATATCGGGCCGGCGATAAAGTTCAGTGCGGTGGCCCCGACATTTCGTTGCAGCCCGCGACCGCGCAGGGACTTGCGCTGGCCCTCCACGAACTCGCCACCAATGCAGCGAAACATGGCGCATTGTCGTCGCCATCCGGCAAGGTCAGCCTCGAATGGGGCTTGGACTCCGATGCGCTGATATTGCGTTGGATCGAAAACGGCGGGCCTGCCGTTGCCGTGCCGTCGTCGCGCAGCTTCGGCCTGAAAGTTATCGTCGCCAGCATCGAGCAGCAATTGGGCGGGAAGGCTGCGTTCGAATGGAATGCCGGCGGCTTGCGTTGCGTGTTCGCAATACCGCGCACCGAGCTGACCAAGTCGCGCGTCTTCAATCCGTCGCTGATTACAAACGGCGGCAATGGCGGCAATGGCGCTGTGGTCGACCTTAAGCGCAAGGACAAGCCGCGCGTACTGCTGGTCGAAGACGAGGCGCTGGTCGCGATGATGATCCAGGACACTTTGGCTGAATTCGGCTTTCAGGTGATCGGTCCATTGAGCACCGCATCCGAAGCTCTGGTCGCGGCGCGCGAAAGCCATTTCGACGCCGCTGTCCTTGACATCAATCTCGGCGATGGCCTGGTTTACACCGTAGCCGAGATCTTGGGTGTACGCGGTGTGCCATTCGTGTTTGTGACGGGGTACGACGTCGATAGTATCGATCCGCGGTTCAGCGACATTCCAATTCTGCAAAAGCCGATCGAGCGGGATGTGCTGCAAAAGATTTTCATGTCGAGCATCCCCGATCGCGCTGCCGTCGCTTGAGACGGCGCCTCTTCCAGAACCGCAGCATTGGAACTTTGCGCCGGACATCCGGGTTGCCGGACGTGTGTCGGCCGCGAGGCGTCTAAGCGGCGCACAACGTGTGATTGTCCCTCAAAGACTTTCTCGGACTCAGGCGTCCCTATGCAATTGTCCTGTCACGACTGCGCCCTGCGCGCTTGCGGATTATTCAAGCCGGTGAGTCCGGAAGAACTCGGATCCATCAACCGGATCAAGCGCGAACATTTACGGGTGCCGGCCGGCGCCGAAATTATTCGCGCCGGCGACGCTGCGCCGGAGCTTTACACGCTTTACTCCGGTTGGGCATTCCGATTCAAAACCCTACCCGACGGCCGTCGGCAGATCTTGAACTTTCTTCTGCCCGGCGATTTGCTCGGGCTGCAAGCGGCTATGTTCGATGCCGCGCTGCACGGAATAGAAGCTCTCACCGAAGTGCAGCTCTGCGCGCTGCCGCGTCGTGAAGTGTGGTCGCTATTCGGACAAATGCCGGCGTTCGCATTCGATGTCACGTGGCTTGGCTCGCGCGAGGAAAGCGTCGTCGACGAGAATCTCACCAGCGCCGGACGCCGCTCAGCGCCGGAACGGATAGCGGCCCTAATCGTGGCGCTTTACAAGCGTGCCAGAGCTTTGGGCCTGGTCGCCGAGCAAACCTTCGCTTTCCCTTTGACGCAGCAACACATTGCTGACGCGCTCGGCCTATCGCTCGTCCACACCAACAAGACTTTGGCGCGGCTGCGGCGGATGGGAATGTTCACGCGCATCAACGGCATGTTGACGCTCACCAACCCGCGCGTCCTGGAGCGGGTTGGACAATATTTCGACGAAGAGATAGCGCTGCGGCCGCTGATCTGACCGAGATCCGCGAACCAAGGGCCATATGACCAACGGCCATGTGATCACCGATAATGGAAAAGCCCCGGCCAACCGGGGCTTTTCCAGAGCGATCACGCGCTCCTGCGTTAGGATCGACTGAACAGCGCAACACGATGTGCAAGCCAAGCGTATCTCTGTTGGCTATCAGGGACCCAGCTCTCTGATCGGTGTCGCTTCCGCGCCGCGCAAACTCCGGCTTGTCTTGTAGCTTCAAACGTTCGAAGCCGAACTTTGGTCCCGCGGCCAATAAATTTTTTTCGGGCCAGCTAAGCGTCCGGCAAAATTGGCCTAATGGTCGGTGACCGGCGACGGCCGTGGGGTGAGACTATGCTGAAAGCAGTTTCTCGATCCGGATCGGCAGTTGGCGAATACGCTTGCCAGTCGCATGATATACGGCGTTGGCAATCGCCGCCGCCGTGCCGACATTCGCGAGCTCACCCAAACCCTTCACGCCGGCCGGATTCACGTCATGATCGATCTCCGGAAACGAGGATCACCTCAACCTGTTCGATGTCGGCGTTCACCGGCACCAGGTAGTCGGCCAGATTGTCATTTACGTA